>JAQICW010000729.1 GCA_027858355.1 Desulfobacula sp. | reverse complement strand
TGAATTGTCAATAAATTAAATAAAAACAATTGGTTATATTAATAGAAATGTTGGATTAATGATATTAAAAGGACAAAAAATAAGAAGGCTGAGACATAAGACAAAATCAAGGTTGATCGGTTCCAAAAGAAAACGGTCGGAATGCCCGGAACGGGTGGACGGGTTCACCGGGATACACAATGGCAAGCTCTCCCTCAAATAAAATACTGGGGACGTATCAAATGGGTCACAAGAGCCTGCAAAAGTCAAACGTCAATTATAATAAAGGAAGGGGGCATGATCACAAAAAATAAAAATAGCAATAGCAATAGCAATAGCAATAGCAATAAAAACCGAGAGAAACCTACTGCTTCAAAAATCATTAATCAACATGAAAAAACCGGCCAAGATAATTGACGCGGACCGGACAAAGTAATTGACACTTGATAAAGGAGACTTAGAAAAGGATCAGGAACATACAATTTCTTTGAAACCCTATCTATTTTAATAGCAGTGGAACTCCATAAACTTAAATATTGTTCTCTATCGCCGCCTTTGCCTCCCCTGTATTTATCGAAACTCAAAAGAAAGCCTGATATTTCATCCTGAAACAATAAAATTCCATGTTTATTATCATTCAATAATTCTATAAGAGCTTCAATAGTCGGATCAGTTGTGTATAAACTGGATGGTTTAGGTTCAGGATTATTCTTTTGTGACTTCTGAGTTCCTTTTTGAGCGGCAGCTTGAGCCACTTTCTGGTTATTCTCCCAAACTTGATAATCCTTTTTATACTCATCTATTAATTGCTTCTGAAATTGATGAACCGGTTTCATGAGTCTATTGAAAACAGGGGTTTTCTTTTCACCAGTACCGGCGATGATTACTGTCCATAAATTTACAGAAGATTTATATCCTTTTTTTGCTTCAACTGATTTAACCATACTGCCAATGGCGGTGCTGAGTATCCCTAATGCAATGACACCACACATTTCAGGTTGCACTGCCATATCCTCTGCAAGATCCTTTAATGAAGCTGACAAATAGGGAGGGAAGCTACTCCATGGGAATGGCACATCAGGAATTCTTTCTTTAAGCAGGTCAATATCATTGAAACTTTCATCATCAGTGTTGTCGGAATCAATGGCAATACTTGTTGAATCACCTGTTTTCAGTTCTTTAAGAATCTCTTGTTTAAGGTGAATGGGGGATTTAACGGCACAATCCCTGTTACAATTCCAGGTTTGTTTGATTGCTTCACATGTTATTGGGGAATTTGATCTATCCAGTGCCTTCAAAATATACTGATCTGTTTCTTGTTTCGTATAATTCGGATATGGCCTGCTGAGTTCATGAATAACTTTGTAGCCCCCTCCATATTCACGAGCCAATAGGCAGATCATTTTGTACCATTCCGGTTCTGAGAGCACAGCCGCATCATCTTTACAATGTTTGAGGAAATCACAACGATTTATTAATCCATTAACAGTCTGACGATTTATACTGTCACTGTCATTTCCTTTGTTGTCATTTTGGCGTGCATTTTGATTGATATTAGTTTCAGGGGCTGTTTCATTATTAATTTCAACAATAGGATTCCCTATTTGGTCACTAATGAAAAATTGTTCAAAATCATCGGGATTGTATCTGTTGTCATTCTGATCAATGATCTGGACTGGTATTGGAGTAGATCCTTTATGGTTATTGTTACCAGGGATTCGAAGAAGTCTTGCTAAATCTGAAGTGTTATCAAGCTTCCAGTTACTCTTTTCCGCTTTTACAATAAAGGTCTGCTGAAAACGGCTCGATAAATTAACAGCCTCCTGCCATTCATTGTCATTTTCAAAAACCCATGGTTCTTTAAAAATCCAGTAACAGTGAAAACCTCCTCCAGAAGAAACAATCATACTCGGTCTTAAAGAAAATCGAGAGATGAAATCTTCAGCAGTTTCTACTGATGGAATGAGGTTCTTATTCTTATGGTTTGGACCTTTGATATCAAGATCAAGCCATAACCCAGGAATTGAAATTACAGACTTTGCTTTACCTCTTCTGTTTTCGTTGAGAGCCTCTTTTTGCATGCCAATTCCAAAATACACATCTCCTTTCAGGTCTATTTCTTGAGCACGAGAAACTAAGTCATCTTTATTCTCTGGATGAAAGAATTGAGAGATTCGATCGGATTCTCTCCATAAAACGATAACACCATCCGGGGGCTCGTCACCCCATAGGATATCAAAAAATGATATCGATTCTTGTTGTCCTCTCACTGGAAAAGTTGGTGATGCAACCTGTCCAGTGAAGGGGGCAACTTTTTGTTTGTTTGAATTCATTATTTATCACCTGTTTATTCATGATTAAAATTAAAAGTCAGCACAGTCTTTGCAGAGACATATCGCTGACCACCTAAGTTTTTTTCACCTCCTTTTTTGTTAAATAGTCATCTGATTTTATCCATTATATCTTTACAAAATGTCTCCTATAGAACTGTTAAAGGAAATTACAGGGGAGAAGAAGGAGCCAGGTGAGGGAACAGAAAATTTGTAAAAATGATTTTTTAGTGGGAAAAGATACGTCCTTTTGGCGGGGGCGTATTTTTTTAAGCGTACTATAGTGGGATATTAAAAATGATGGGGTGTTAACCTGTTGAAAACAGCGGTGCGGGTGTCAAAAATTTTTTGGTGGTGGATGTGGCAGGTATCAGTTTTTGACAGGGTAAACACACTGCGGGATAAACTGTAGCAGGCTATCCGGGCTCAAATCTGTATTGGGTACCACAATTTAACATGAAAAATTTGTTTATGATCATGTGATGTAAATGAAGGCTGGTCCGATCTTGTAGAAGCCGATAGACCAGCCGTTCATTTCTTATTAATAATATTTATACAGTAAAGTGATTATGAAAATATTATATCAACTTTTCTGGAGCCCTTATCATCGCAATGAATTCTTCTATGATATAATTCAAATCTTTGTATTTACCGCCCTCCTGCATCCACCACCGGTGTAGCCGATACAATTTTACAAAATTGTCCATGGTTGGTTTTTTGAAGTTCTTTCCAAAAACTTTGGGCTCATCTTTCAATAATTGATCCAGAGCTATTTCAATATTGTCGTTAAATGACATAAAATTAGTTGATTTGAAAATTATATCCACAAGTCCGTACTTTTCAATCACATGTTCAATGAACTTATTTGTGGCGATATGAGCGTATAAACTAATTGGGATAAATGATCCTACAAAAGCCAATCTCTTCTCTTGCGTCAGTCGTTGGATTTCATCCAAGGTATGGAAATAGAGATCATCAGTGTGATAAATTTGCCGGAGGATATGATCCGGTACATGGTGAATATCTGGATAAGTATCAAGTTGTCCATTTTGGAAAGAGCATGTCGGAAGTTCCCGTGAAAAATAATTTGCCTGCCGTTCATAATTGATTGAATCGTATGTGAGCTTTGCCCCGGAATTAATTGATTCCATTTTCAAATATCTCTCAAAAACTCTTTCAAGATAAACCATAATGAAACGATCTGGTATCGTATAAACTCCCAATAAATGTAGCTGAAATGGAATATGGAACATTCCCGCTTCTACATAATCTTTAAAACAGCGGTAAGCTAAAGCAATGAATGGTGAAAATATTATCCCTGTCATCCCTTTAATACCAACCATGCCTCCTATAGCGCGGTGCTTGATGTATTTCTGGTAACCTAATGATATCAGTTCATCATGAAGACCACACCAAATTCGGTAAAGGTCGTTGGTTTTAAAGTGCCAGATAAAAATGAATTTATCAGACAATTGTGGGATTTGATCGATTACATTAAAAGTTTTCAAAAGCGAGATGCGGTTAAAATAACGAACATTTTCCTTTGTATTATAAAGATCATATTTTAAGCTGATGGGTAAATCCAAGCTGAAAATCCGGTAATAATTGTTCATTTCATCAATCAAATAATGCAGATAACAACTGATGAGTTTTCGGATGTCATCGGGATGGATCTGACCTTTGATAAAACTGTATCCTCCTGAGTCAATGTGTTCTTTGGCATTGAAGGGTATGATCAATCGCTTCCTAAATTCTTTTTGATACACCTGCAAATTGTACAGTGTGTCCAATCCAAATTGTGACTGCTTGAATGCTTCGATCAGCGAAAACAAACCAACACCGCTGGTTTTGATGATAGAGCTGAACATTGCCGCATATATTGAAGATACCGGAATCTTGTGAATAACTGGTATAAATTTCATGAGTTTCCTTTGAGAAAAAATGGGCCATATGGCTTAGTTATAGGCAATACGGCCCGAGTGTTGGGCTAAAAGTTATTTTTTAATTCGTTTCAATGGTTCGAATTGTTCAATACTAATGTCTTGGGTGATTTGAATCTCTGTTCGAAGCCAGAAAATTCCGTCGGATAAAGTTATTTCGAGCAATGCTTCATCCGACATGAGATGAAAGAAAAAGTTTGATCTTAGAATTAGATCTGGTGTTTTCCCCATTAACTCACCTGTCGATATCGGATTAAGGGACATAAGCACATTACTGTCAGGGAAGTGAACCATGCCGATCTGATTATCGAAAATTAGGATATCAACAAATTTCGACTTCCCTTTTGCTCTTGAAATCTGCTTGCATTTGTTTGTTTGTCGTCTTATTCCATTTTTGGGTTTCGGAAGTAAATCAACTAATGTAGGGGAGTCAATTTTAATGATTAATGCAGTACAGTCACCATTGGTGAAAAGGTAACGTTTAGGAGATTTTTTAAAAATTAATGAATTATGATTACCTTTAATACTGTTGAGCATCCTCAAATTATCATTACTCAATTTACAACTCAGATTAATCCCTTGTCCAAGTACAGAGATGAGGTTTGATCTGACGACTGTAAAAAGGTCATCTTTTTTGGTTATCATCCCAAAAAGGGTAGAATTCAGGATATGGATGCTCGATATCTGAGATCGCTTGATTACTTTTGCCACGGTGTCTATCCCGACTGGAGTTATTTCAGTAACCAAAACCTTACGATCTTGGGCCATGTATAATGTTAAATTATCTGCCATGAAATAGTTACCTTTTTAAAAATTTGATGTGTGGTGATGGTGTTGGCAAAAAAATTTACCAACACCACTCTTCTGTTGTCCGCTATGCTGGATCAAGTTCTTTTTCGGTTGATTGGGCTTCTAATGTTTTAATGAACTGCTTTAAACCTTCATTTTCTTGTCGAAGCATGTCTCGCTCTTCTCTTAATGTCTCATTCTCTTTTCTAAGCCGAGCTAATTCCGCTTTTGCATTCGTAAAATTGACGAATTCATCATCATATTCTTTTTGATCCTCAGGGCAATTTTCATCCAAAATATCTTCAGGAGAACCGCCAGTTGTGTCATTAGGTGGCTCTATATCAATCGCAGAACCGGCATTAAATTTAATATCATCAAGTTCTGATGCTTTAGGCATGCCGTTGTTGACTTCACTTCCTTCTATGATCTCATCAGATTCTGACTCAGCTTTTTCCTGGGCAATAAGATTATCTGTAGAAACTTCACTGTCAGTGGTAGGATCTTTCACCGGTTTATTCGGATTACTTTCAGTTTCTGTAACCTTTTCGGCATTAGCCTCTGATTTTAAATCTGACCCTTCGTGGCTGTCTTTGGTTTCACAATTTGATTCATCTACGGGGTCCGAATTTTCA
This sequence comes from Desulfobacula sp., assembly GCA_027858355.1. The sequence continues at coordinate 2,429 of JAQICW010000729.1, read as the reverse complement.
TTCTTATCATCCACATTGCCATGGTTGCTCTTATCATTTGTTGCCTCATCATCAGAAAAAACCGTTTTTACTTCAGTGGATGTATCATTTGGGGGTGAGTCCAAATTTGTCCCCAGGGGACAATTTTCACTGGGGATCTTAAGATCAAAAATATTTTGGCTCTTCTTTTGGGTTTCTTCTGCCCGTAATTTTGCAAAGGCTTCCTTAAACTCCTTAAGGGTCTTTGCCTCAGCATGAATCTCCATTATCTTTTCTCGGCCAAATTTAAGATTGGCTTTTATGTGCTTAAGAGCCAAGGGGAAATGGCCGCCATCACAAAGGATGTCAATATCTTCATCTGTCAATTCCTTCGCCACTTGACGGTACTTATAAAGGGTGTATATATTGATTTCAGTTTCTTTAGCCAATAATCCAAACCGATCTTCGCCATAACTTTTAGAAAAGAACTGGTTGACCATTTTGCCTATCCGATGGCCTTTTCGTGTTTTTGTCGTAGTCATTTCATTAACAATCTGTATGACCTTCTCTGCCAGTTCCTGTTCTGCCGGGGTCAAAGGAGCATCTGCCATTTTGTTTTCATCTTTCATCTTGAATACGTTCATTTTGTTCTCCTTGGTTTGTTTTTGTTGAAAATTACTTAGTTAAGTCGTTTATAATTGAATCAAGATATTTATCCTCTTCTTTCGCTTTATAAAAATAGAACCACTGATCAATTTCATGTTTATTAATTCGAATAATTCGCCCTGCTGTCCCTACGCGATAGTGGGGTAACGGATTTGTAGGGTCTTTGAGAAACTTTCTGATGGTTCCTTCAGATATCCCTGTATACATTGCTGTTTCCGCAACAGATAAATAAGCTTTGTTTACCCCGTTGTTATGTGTCAACTTGCCTTTATTCATAATGAATCTCACCTCCTTTTTTGTTTTAAGTTTCATCTATTCTACAGGAGAAAGAGGCGGTTATAGCTCCATGGAAACACATAATGGTGGAGCGGTCCTTTAGAAAAAATCAGGTACAATTTGGTCGGAGAATGTTATAGTTGAAGTCGCAGTGAGAGGTTTTGAAATGCGACTTTAGCTTGACCATAAATCAAACTGTATTGGAGAAAATATGGGAGTTAAAGTCAGAGAAAAAATAAAAGGATCTGGGGAATGGTGGATTTTTATAAATCACAAAGGAAGGAGGAAGGCAAAGAAGATAGGGCGGTCTAAGAAGGCCGCAGAAGGTATTGCAAATAAGCTTGAAGCGAAACTGGTACTTGGTGATATGAAATTGTCATCAAAAAAAGAAAAACAGAAACCTGAAGTATCAACTTTTGAAGAATACTCAGGTACATGGATAAAGGTAATAGTGCCCGCTACTTGTAAACCGTCAACATTGGGTGACTATAAAGGGATACTCAATAATCATGTGTTACCAGTATTTGGGAAGGAACCGGTGAATGAAATAACGAGGCTGATGGTCAAAAATATTCTCATGAAAAAGGTCAACGACGGATTTGCAAATTCTACGGTTGTTCATATAAAGAATGCCATATCCGGTGTTTTAAATTTGGCAATGGATGATGAGGTGATTTCAGTGAATCCTGCGCATAATGTGGGTAAGATATTCAAGAAGCAGGAATCGAAGTTGATCATTGAGCCGTACACACAGCAAGAACTGAAAATAATTCTTGATACACTTTTTTTGCACTTCAAGAAGCATTATCCCATGTTTCTTACTATGGCAAGGACCGGTATCCGATATGGTGAATGCTTGGGTCTTCAATGGAAAGATATTGATTTTGAAAATCGGTTTATCCATATTCAAAGAGGATTTTCTAAAGGTAAGATTGAAACGCCTAAAAGTGGACAGAGTAGAAAAGTGGATATGTCCCTCCAACTGACAGATGTATTAAAACCGTTATTACACCAACGAAAAATTGATACATTGAAGAATGGGTGGAGCAGCGTACCGGAATGGGTTTTTGTTAAAGATAATGGCAACCCCTACCATGAAAGTTATTCAAGACGTATTTTTTACAGCGCAATTGAAAAGGCTGGGTTGAGGAAAATCAGAATCCATGACCTTCGGCATTCATATGCGACCTTGAGGATTACCAAGGGTGATAACGTTGCTGATGTTTCAAAACAGCTTGGACACCACTCTGTGAAATTTACCATGGATATTTATTACCACTGGATACCAGGGGGAAATAAGAATGAAGTGGATGGTCTGGATGATTTGGATAGTGCTGCAACCAAACGCAACCTATCCGCAACCAAATAAAAAAAGGTCAACCATTGCAGTGGCTAACCTTTTGAAATTGTTGGTGATCCCACGGGGAATCGAACCCCGGTTTCCGGCGTGAGAGGCCAGCGTCCTAACCGCTAGACGATGGGACCAGCAGTAAAGGCCTTTATTTATACTGGATGGAAAAAAATGTCAA
>JAQICW010000689.1 GCA_027858355.1 Desulfobacula sp. | reverse complement strand
TAATCGCGGATATGTTGTTCCATAATTTCCTTGCATTTAATTTTATCCCTTTTTTGAATGGCCAAAAACATTTGTCGTTGGCTTTCAAATTGTTTAAATAGTTCCTCTCGGTTGTAAGCAAGGTAATGCCAGAACCTGGCACCAATACTCTGATAGTTTCTTAACAGCGTTTCTAATTTTTGATTGTTTGTGCCTTCATAGATGGCATTATGAAACTGAGATTCGCATTTAATCAACTCTTCAGTATTCAACTTTTCTTCAGCTTCAAGCGTACTAACCATTTCTAAAATCTGTTCCAATTGTCTCAACTGTTCTTCAGAGATTCTCTCTGCTGCCAGTTCACCAGCCATGCCTTCCAGGCCTATTCTTATTTCTGTAATCTGCTTTAAGAAAGTAAAATCCATCGGTGCCACCCATGTGCCAGCTCTGGGAACTCGATTGATAAGTCCCTCGTTCTGTAGTTCTATAATAATCTCTCGCAATGGAGTGCGACCGATTTTATATTGATCCATTAAATCTTTATCTTTTAAGAGTTCTCCTGGCGCAAGTTTCTGGGTAATAATTCGATACCTGAGATTTTCATATGCTTTTTTTTTAGTAGATGTCATGTTCTGATATATCCCTGCGAATCATATATTTCATCGTTATAATTAATTTAGTAGTAATATTTCTAACACCCTAACGCCTGCTACGCCCGCAACCCAATGAAATAGATTTCTGACACAATGCTGCACCTCATATATATAATTGCCTTGATGGCCATTTTAAAATCTACCACCTGTGGCCGGGCCAAAATCTCCAGGCAACAGGAGATTAAAAACTAATCTATTCTTTAAAAAACTGCAATTATTTTTAATAAAATGACTTTACTATTTTAGTTAAGCACCCGAAAAATTAATTAAAAAATCAGTTGACTTTTGATATATCAACTAATATATCAATTATAATATCACAAACAAATGGGTAATTTTTTGGCATGGAGATTACATGAGCAACTCTTTAAAAAAGTTGAACAGTAAGGACAGAGTCAAAATGATTGGGCTGGATTTTGGCTCGACCACCAGCAGTGCAATGGTGGCAGTTGCCGGGGTTGGCCTTAACTCTATAACCGGCAGAATGGCATTTGGAGATCCTCAGATTATCTATCGTTCAGATTCTGTGTTCACACCCTTTGAAGGAGAGATGATTGATGAACTTCGATTGAAATCTTATTTAGAAACGTGGCTTGATGAAAGCGAAGTTAAAAGCGATGATCTATTTTCTGGTGGTGTTATAATTACCGGCCTGGCCGCTAGACAAAGTAATGCCGATGCTATTGCAAGGTTGGTTGGAGAAAGGGTTGGCGAGGCAATTATTGCAACGGCTGATGATCCTAATCTCGAATCATGGTTAGCATTTATGGGTTGCTCTTCCACATTGTCAAGACATCATTCTGAGCTCTCCATAATCAATCTGGATATTGGTGGCGGAACGACCAATCCTGCACTAGGGAAGGCAGGCCAAGTCAACGAAACCGGCTGTTTTTATGTGGGCGCCAGACATTTTCAGTTTGAACCGGGGAGCTATCTGCTTAAACATGTCTCCTATTACGGTCAAAAACTTATGGATCATTTCTCTATTCCAAAAAGGAGGGGAGATGTTCTTGATCCACTGGAAATCGATATGATTCTTGACTTTTATATTGCTGCACTGGAAGCTATGGTAACGGGTGATTTGTTATTTTTCAAGGTTCCCATAGCAAAATTGCATCAACAAACTCCATTCGACATGAATCCTAAACGGGCGGAAACAGCCATTACCTTTTCCGGGGGGGTAGGTGAGCTCATATACCAATGTGCCCAGGGAAAAAATCTTCCAGGTACCACCTATTATGGAGATCTTGGAATTGACCTTGCCCTGAGAATCGTCGACTCCCCGATACTCTCCTCCCACATAAAAATAATACGTCCTGAAAACATGGGGCGGGCGACTGTTTACGGCTTAGCCCTGCATAATACTGAGATCTCAGGATCAACCATGTTTTTGCCCAATCCTGATGTGCTGCCCCTGGGGGATATTCCCATTGTAGCCCGTCTGCGGATCAACGGGGATCTGGATGAAGTTGTTCAAGTATTCTCTATTGCAAAAAAAAGCCCCAAAGGTGCCTGTATCCAGATCATCTCAAATCCTATTACAAAAAATGAAAAACAAATTCTCAATGCTCCAGTCTGTGAAACCTTTGCTAGGATTAAAGGACTGGGTATCAATTTGGCTGAAGGTTTAAAAAGGGTATCGTTCTCTCTGGACAGGCCCCTGATAATACTGGCACCAGAAAACTATGGTAAAGCTCTTGGAAACTACGCCACGAACTGGCGACAGTCCAGTGCAAATCTAATTGTGATTGACGAAATTCCTGACCGTAATGCACATTTTGTTAATATTGGTCGGTTACACCGTAATATTGTGCCGGTTTCTTTTTACGGGGTTCATTAAGTTATTGATAAAAGGAAAAGAATGAAGCAACTCATACCACTGAAAGACATTGATATCCCCTTTCCCAGGCCTGAAGAAGTTTACTGCTGCACTATCTTGAATAAAAACTTTAGTTTCAAGGGCTTAAAAAAACTTCTTGGTGCTGCTGATATCAGCAAAGCGGGTGATCGTACCACAGGCCTTGCTGCTGAAAATGAAATGGTCCGGGAAGCAGCACGCTCGATTCTATCGTCATTAACCTTGCAGCATTTTTATGACACCCCTCTCACCAACGAAAGCGGTAATGTGGATTCGGTGATGAAAGCAGGATACGAAATTGACAAAGGCACGTTTGAGGAGTTGTCAGCCCTATCTCTAGGGGAGTTAAAAGACCTTATCCTGCGGAGTGAAGGAACCAGGATCATGGCCATTGGCAGGGCATTGACACCTGTAATTGTTGCAGCATTAGCAAAATTGATGGATATTCATGAATTGATTTTTGTCCCAAGAAAAATTTTTAAGCCGACCCGGGCAAGAACCCTGATAGGGCTAACCAAAACTCTTTCATTTCGATTACAGCCCAACCATCCCAAAGATAACCTTGATGCTATTTCCATGATGATCTACACAGATCTCTGCATGGGCATAGGTGATTGCCTTATCGGGGTCAACCCTTCCGATGGTTCTGTGGATAATATCGGTTCCATACTTTGGCATCTGGATAAAATTCGCAGAGAAACCGGTGCACCCACCCAGATTTGTGTTTTAGGTCATGTAAAATCTCAATTGGAGGCTCTAAAGCAGGGGGCGCCCGTTGAAATTTTGTTCCAGAGTTTTGCCGGGACCGAGCAGACCTTAACCGAAGAGTTTGATGTAACAGTGGACTTTATGGATCAAGCCTACTACACAATGGCAGAAAAAGGCCCACTCAAGGAGATTGCAGAACAATTCATGTATTTTGAAACTGGGCAGGGCAGTGAAATGAGCTATCGTAAACACAATGGTATGGACATGACCACATGTGAAGCATTGTGTTATGGTTTATGTCGCCGTTATGATCCCTTTATGGTCAACAGTGCTACTGGCTTTATCGGTCCTGAGACCCACCTCAACGATTTTGAATTAATGGTATCTAATCTACAGGATAATTTCATGGGTAAACTTCTTGGCCTCCCCATGGGTGTCAGTCCGAGCTACACCATGCATTCTGATTCTCATCTTGAAGGTCAGCAAATGGCTGCTCAGCTTGCTGCGGCAGCAGGTGCAAGTTTTTTTATGGGTGTTTACCTGGGGACCGACAGGATGTTGGCCCATTTCGTTAATAGCGGGCACGATGACCAGACCCTTCGTGAAATATACAACCGGAACCCCACCCCCGAATTTTTACACTGGGCTGTGGAAAAAGGCATTTTTGATCAGTCTCCATGTGGCACTGTCACTCGCGGACCGAACTGGGGTAATCCGAAACTTTTTATCCCGTCTGATATTGAATTTCAGAGACTCCATGAATCCCTTCCGACAGCTCCTGGTTTTGAAAATGCAGGACCCAGGCCGGTAAATAAGGTACAACAGATTCTTAGGATAAATCAATCAGTTGGCAGAGAAGCAGTTCACAGCAGGCTTAAGCTTGAAAAATTTCCTGAATTTTCCTTTAGGGAATTTCAATCAAATGCTCAAAACCAGGCCGAACATCTTAGAAATCCTGAGTTTGGTTCTAAGTTTTCCAAGGAAACTTTAAAAAATCTTTTACCTGAAGGAAACGATGTGCAGATTGTTGTCACGGACGGGCTTAGCGCAGAAGCGATTCACCATAATGTTTCTGAAATGCTTCCAGTTCTCATGGACGGATTAAAAAGTAAAAATTATTCAGTGGGCAAGACCATGTTTGTACATTATGGCAGGGTTAAGCTTTCAGAATGTATCGCCGACAGCCTTGACTGCAACCTTGTGATCATGCTTATAGGGGAACGTCCGGGTGGAGATGCATTGTCTTCAAAAAGTATGTCTGCCTATCTTGTGCTTAAATTGAAAGATCCCGAAGCACAAAAAAAAGCAGCGTTATACAGCGACTTGCCAAATATAGGGTATGAGTATACTGTTATTACCAATATCTATCAGGGAGGCCTGCCACCAGTTGAAGGAGGCAGTGTTGTCGTCGAAAAGGCCATGGAAATATTATCGTATCAGGCAGCAGGAAATCGGCTTGAAGCTATTTTAAAAAAGAATAAGAACAAGAAGTGAATACCGGCATTCCTTATTTGTTGATTTACACGTTAAAAAAAGGAGGTTATTAATGGAGAAAAAGGTTGCAATTCTTGGCGGTGGGCATGGAGCACACGCAATGGCTGCTGATTTAATTTCCAGGGGTTTTTCAGTTAATTTATTTGAAATGGCGCAGTTCAAGGATAATCTACAGCAACTTTTTCAAACAAAAATAATCGAAAGCACAGGAGCTGTTGAGGGGAAATTCAAACTTTCCATGGTAACATCAGATATTGACGAAGCCATAAAAGGCATAAAATATATTTTGATTGTCGCTCCTGCTTTTGCCCATAATAATTATGCGGAGCTTCTTAAAGGTAGAGTCGATGAAAATCAGGTAATTGTTCTTTATCCGGGAGCATTCGGAGCCCTTCTTTTTAAAACTATGTTTAAAGATGACAAGTTGCCTGTAATAGCAGAAGTAAATAACCTTCCCTATGATACAAGGGTGACTGGGTCATGCAAAGTAGCAATACATGGATTTAATCCAGTGAATATTGCTTTTATGCCTGCTGAGAAAGGTGATGAACTTGTTGATGAAATAAGAGAGATCCATTTATTTGAGAAAGTCTATGATGATGTCTTAGAGTCAGGTTTAAGCATAGTCAACCCAGGAGTGCATGCAGGTCCCTGTGTTACAAGTATAAGTGCCATAGAAAACTGGCCTAAAAGGACATTTTTTCTATATGAGCATGGTATTACGCCTGGCTCAATGAAAATCAATCTTAAGATTGATCTTGAGAGAAAGGCTATAGGTAAAAAATTTGGTTACAATATTACTTCAACAGAAGATTTTAGCGGTCTTGAACCGGGATATACATGGAAAGATCTTTATATGGCAATTCACGGGAATATATCTTTGACCCCGATTTCAGGACCCCATGATATTTACAGCAGATATTTTACAGAAGATGCGGCATGCGGACTTGTTCCATGGAGTATGCTCGGAAAAATCGTCGGAGTTGAAACCCCCATCATAGATTCGGTTGTTAATATTTATAATATAATTCATGAAACCGATTGGTGGGAAAAAGGCAGAAATGCCAACGATCTTGGCCTGTCAGGAATGACTGTTATTGAAATCAGGGAGTATTTGAAAACCGGAAGCAAATAAAAGAATAAAATATTTTTGAGGTAATAACTGCCACAAAGAAATAAATATAGGAACAATCAAAGGAGGTGATGCACGCCTTTTTTCAATATATGGTAAAAAATAAAGGGCGCGAAAAATTTTAACTTTTAAAAAGGAGATCAGACCATGGCACATGAAAAATTTTTTAAATTTAAAGTAAATTTGTTCTTGATTCTTGCTATAATGGTTATGATGGCAGGCTTTGGAGCAACCCATGCAAGTGCTAAAACAATCAAGATGAAATTTGCCCACCAGAACAATGTTTACGATGCAGATCAATTACTTGCTGAGACATTTAAAACTTTAATTGAAGAAAAGACCGGTGGTGCAATAAACGTATCTATTTATCCTGGTACGCTTACCGGTAGCGAAGAAGAGGCATTGGAGTTTGCAAAGGCGGGCACTGTTGATATTGCAGCAACCAGTGCAGGCCATATAGCCGGTTATTATGATGATATTCAGTTCCTGCAGCTTCCTTATCTTTTTAAAAGCATGGACCATTACAAAGTTGCAAGAAGTTCAGGGGTTGTTCAGGAGATTTTAAAAAAAGTCAGTAAGGCCACCGGTATGATTGCTCTGGGTATATATTCTGACTGCAATGGATTTGCAATTGCCAGTAAAAAACCCATAAACAACCTGGCTGACTGTAAAGGTGTAAAACTCAGATGCATGCAGAATCCTTTGTTTATTGATATTTATGAATCCTTTGGATTTACGGTTACTCCCACTGACTGGGGAGAGCTTTATACATCTTTACAGACAGGCATGGTAGAGGCTGATGATCTTGGTGTTTACTGCAATTGTATCTTTAAAATGAGTGAAGTTGTATCAAGTTATGCAATTTTGAACCAGATGTGGACACAGAAAATACTATTTATCTCACCTAAAAGCTGGAAGAAACTGAGTGACGAACAAAAAGAAATTGTTAAAGAGGTTGCAACTGCATCAATTGAATTAACTGATGCATGGCAGTATACAAGGGAAAAAGAATATATTACAAAGGTTAAAGCAGAGGGAAGTACGATAACATACCCTGATACTGCTGAGTTTAAAAAAGCTTCTGAAAAAGTTTATGATAAATGGTTTAATAAAAAGCCGCAATGGAAAACCTGGTACAAGGAGATTCAATACCTTGATCCAAATGCAAGGCTCCCTGAAGCATCTAAAAAATAGTAATGAATAAAATGCCCTGGTGTTACAAAATGACCTTACTAAATTATTTGATTTGGGAGATTTTCAACACCAGGCATTTTTTTTACCTTTGTATGAGACTTAGGAACTATAAAATGTGCTATGCCTGATTTTATACTTTATAATCCACACAAGGGCATTGAGATTAGCTAAGGGAGGCATCTGTAATGGCAAATACCGGAAAGAAAGAAATAATGATAGCAATCGTTGGCAACAGTATGGATAAGCTGAAAAGTGCAAGCAATTTTTTTTTGTTTGTACTCATGGTTGGATTGATTCTTATACTGGGAGTTAACATCGTATTGCGATACCTTTTTGACAACCCCATCGCCTGGTCAAATACAGCTTCCCGATATGCATACATCTTTATCGTGCTGGTGGGAAGCGGTGTTTCATATATTGAGGGAGGTCATGCTCAGATTGACTTTATCTATGATAGAGCCCACACCAGGCTAAAATTTATTTTTGATCTGTTCCACTGCATCATAATGATAGGAGTCAGTCTTGTTTTGATCGTCATGGGACTGAAGCATTCCATTTCAATGTGGCCGGTTCATACCCCTATCATACCCTGGTTTTCAGTCGGAATTGTATACCTTTCCATTCCCTTGTGCGCACTTTTGATTTTGCTTTGTTTAATTAAAAAAGCACTTGAACTATAAATATCCGGGAGCTTTATTATGACATATATAATTCTGATGATTATCTGTTTTTTCCTTTTAATGGCAATCAGAATCCCCATTCCCTTTGCGCTGATTGCTTCAACCCTGGTGTATTTTATAGGTTCAGAAATTAGTTTAAGTATCGTCATCGTAAGACTTTTGAGGTCATTTGATTCATTTATACTTCTGGCGATCCCCTTTTTTATTCTTGCGGGAAAGATAATGTCGGAAGCGGGCATCAGTGACAGGCTAATAAGGCTTGCCGATCTAATGGTCGGTAGAGTCAAAGGGAATCTTGCATATGTTAATATCGTTGTCAGTATGTTCTTTGGCGGTATTACAGGAACCGCTATTTCAGATACAACGGCAATTGGTTCAGTCATGATTCCGTCAATGGCTAAAAAGGGATATTCAAAAAGTTTTAGTGCGGCAGTAACGGCAGCCTCTTCCACAATGGGTCCCATTATTCCGCCAAGTATCATGTTTATTATCTATGGTTCCATTGCCCAGGTATCCATACGGGATATGTTTCTTGCCGGTGCCATTCCAGGGGTGATGGTTGGTTTGGCACAAATGACCGTTGTAAAAATACACGGGATAAGACATGATCTTCCAGGAAGGGAAGAAAAAATCCAAGTAAAAGAGGGATTGAAAATAATTTCAGATGCCTTTCTGGCCGTTATGTTGCCTGTTATTATTCTGGGCGGAATACTGCTTGGCATCGTAAGCCCCACAGAAGCCGCCGTGATTGCGACATTTTATTCCATCTTCATAGCTCTCTTTGTTTATAGATCCCTGTCTTTTAAAAGGCTTTTGGTCGTTATTAAGGATTCGGCCATAGAAACAGGTAGTGTCTCAATTATTATTGCGGCTGCTGCATTGTTTGGCTGGGCGTTATCCAATGAGCAGCTTCCAATGAGATTTGCAGAGATGCTGATGAATAATGTTTCCGCAAAATGGCAGATATTGCTGTTCATAAATTTTCTACTCTTTTTTTTGGGAATGTTCATGGACAGTATACCGGCTTTAATGATCGTAACGCCTGTATTCATCCCTTTGTTTAATCTGCTGCATATTGATCCCTTGCATGCAGGAATTTTTATGAGTATTAATCTTATAACCGGGCTTGCAACGCCACCGGTAGGGTGCTGTCTTTTTGCGGCCTCCATAATCTCAGAAGAACCCATTGAAAAAATAAGCAAGGCCATTTTGCCCTTTATTCTGGCAAATATTATTATTGTACTTTTGATAACCTATATACCAACGATCACATTATTTGTTCCCTCATTGTTTAATTAGTGCCTGACCGAAAACCCCGTGTTTGGTCGAAAAGTTGCCCATATACAAGGCGCAAAAAATCTTGAAACCGGAGTGTACTACTGTACATGAGGATTTCAGGATTTTGCAGCAACGC
>JAQICW010000087.1 GCA_027858355.1 Desulfobacula sp. | reverse complement strand
TTTTCACGGTGAATTCCCGCAATCTTATTCTATGATTGAAATTTAATAAATCTCCTGATATCTGTTATTTCTATATTATTTGTGCGGTGCAATTCGTTCTCAACCCATAAGAAGAGAGTCCTAACATGTCATATTTATACAAAGATGATCCCGAATTGATACAGGTTATCAGGGACGAATCAAACAGACTTGATAACACATTAAATTTAATCGCAGCTGAAAATCATTCCCCCCTGTCCATATTAGAGGTTATGGGATCTGTATTAAACACCAAAACCATTGAAGGGTACCCGGGAAAAAGATTTCATGCAGGTTGTACGAACGTGGATCGAATTGAAAATTTAGCAATTGACAGGGGGAAATCGCTTTTTGGAGCAGAATATATAAATGTTCAACCCCATAGCGGCACGTCAGCCAACCTAGCGGTTTACTTTAGCGTTCTGAATGTCGGAGATCGTATTCTTGCAATGAGTTTGCCACATGGTGGACATCTTTCCCATGGGCATTCTGCATCTATTACCGGCAAATGCTTTGATTTTGCACATTATAAACTGGATCCGAAAACTGAATTGATTGATTACGAGCAAATTCGGTACATGGCTCACTCTGAAAAACCCAAAATGATTGTTGCCGGTGCCAGCTCCTATCCAAGGCTAATTGATTATAAGAAAATTTCCAAGATCGCAAAAGAAGTGTCTGCTTTGTTTTTAACAGATATGGCCCATTTAGCAGGTCTGGTGGCAGCAAGATTGATCCCGAGCCCGGTACCGTATTGTGATTTTGTCACATTTACATGTTATAAAACCATGATGGGGGGACGGGGCGGAATAATTTTAAGCAAAAAAAAACATGGCAAAAAAATAGACAGAGCTGTATTTCCGGGTTGCCAGGGAACCAGTGCGGTCAACCTTTTAGCAGCCAAGGCATTGATTTTTAAACTTGCCGCTGAGGAACAATTTATTTCAATTCAAAAAATGACGCTTAAAAATGCAAAAGTTATGGCTCAGGCTTTTTTGGAAAAAGGATATCGTATTATCTCAAACGGCACTGATAATCATCAAGTATTGATTGAACTCACCTCTAAAGGCATTTCAGGTAAATTAGCAGAAACCTGTCTTGAATCGGTTGGAATTATTTTAAACCGGAACGTGGTGCCTAATGATGCAGACAGTCCAGGTAAGATAAGTGGTATCAGAATCGGAAGCGGTGCTGTGTCTGCAAGGGGCATGGGAGAGCCCCAGATGCTGCAGATAGTGGACCTCATGGACATCACGATGATGAACCTTACAAAAAAGCGGGTCCTAACCGAGATAAAAAAGGATGTGTTAAAAATATGTCAGGCCTTCCCCATAAAAAAAACCATTTAAAGGCTGTCAAGATGCTCCAAAGGTGGAGTATTCAGAAACCTTAATCCCCAAGAATAGCAAAATATACGGGGGGAAATTTTTAATTAAACATCTTTACAAAGATAACATATCGAGTATTATGTGATATGAGAAATTGATTTTTTTTTGCAAAGATAGAAGGATTTTAAAAAGTGCCAAACTTACTGACCAAAGAAACAATTGAAATAATCTATGAATCTGCCCTGGACATATTATCAACCCTAGGCGTTGAATTCGATATGAACAGCGCAAGAGAACTATTTAAAAAAAATGGTGCAAAAATAGACGGGAAAAAAGTATTGATCCCGCCTTTCCTTTTGGCGGAAGGCCTGAATTTGATACCAAAGTACAAATATGAACCAACAAACAGGAAAAGATTAATTGCCGCTTCCCCATTTTCAAATTCACCGATGATTAGAGATGACTTAACAGGGCAAATTCGGCGTGGTAACATTGGTGATGCCATTAAATGTATCAACTGGCAGAGACTTCTGAGCTGTATGAATCTATAAATCCCGGAGTTGTAGATCCTGAAGGGAATGACAGTGATGATCAGTTCATTGCCCAAGTTGCAATGCTCTTGAAATATTCCGATAAATGGCCGGATTTGGGGTTACGCGCCACTAAATCAAATACAAAAAATGGAGATGTTTATACCAGTGCAAAAAGGGCGATACAACTAATAAAAGAGATAAAAGGTGATGATAAAAATTCAGTAATGAGTCAGGGGATATGCCCTTTGTCACCCCTGGCATATGATGAAGAAAGTTTAATAAATTTAAATGTTCTGGTCGAGGAAGAACAGCAAATAGCTATTTCCCCCTGTACTCTATCGTTCATGACTGGACCGGAAAGCCTGATGGGAATCGTCATTCACGACACTGCCCTTTGCCTGGCCGGTGCGGTTTATATCCAGCTTCTAAAACCTGGAACAAGCGTAAGTTTCAATAATTTTTCCACGATGACTGATATGAAAACCATGCAGCCGGTATACGCCTGTCCGGAGTATCTCCATGTTCAAATTATGTTTTACGAAGTTTGTCGCTATTTTGAAATGCATTGTGTGCTTTGCGGATGCCTTGCAGATGGTATTCGAAATGATTACCAGACGGGTTTTGAATCCTGTTTAACGACAATCGCCCCCTACTCCATGACAGATGTTGAGGAGATCTGGTGTTACCCGGGTCATATGGCGGCATTTTCCGGGGGAAGTTTTCATAAACTGATATTTGATGAAGAATTGCTGATCAATTGTAACCGGATACTTCAAGGCCTGAACCTTTCCATGGATCCCCTGCTTAAAGACAAACTTGCAAGATCCCTTGATACAAGAAGCTTTCTTACAATAGGGGATGTCAATATTTATAGGAAAGAACAAAGAATAACTCAAGTTTTTGATAAAAGAGGTTTTTGCCCAAACACTTCTTCCACAGAGAATGCAACACATCTCAATGTTAAAAAGGAAATAGATAAACGATGCGCTGAGTACACCAGTCCAGAACGTAGCAAAACGCAAAAAAACCTACTGCAAAAATATTTGCCAGCTCAATGTAAATATTAGAGACAATTCCAAATAATTTATGCTGACACAATCTTCAAGATTCAATTTAAAGAGACCACGGTATAACATGACCGAATGCACATTTCCCTTCTTAATTTGCCTTACAATCTATTTATAAAAGTTGTTTTCTTGCCCGCAGTTTAGCTTCGATCAACTGATGATGGCTTAAGAGAAGAAGGTTTGCGAGTTTGTGGGCAAAGTGGTCCTCATGGGCTTCAAGGTGGTCGTCCAGCAAAATGATACGCCAGACAGATTCCATTATATCGATCTTTTGTTTTTCGGAAAAATTTTCATTTATAAATCGAGTATAGCGAAAAAGGCTCACATACTCTCTGTCTTCTTTATCCCTTTCAGTGAGAAGGGTATCAATTTCCTGCCTGGAAATTCCAAAATTTGCCACAAGTGTTGCTACAAGATGCTCTTTTTCTTCTTCACTGCACTCGCCATCTGCATATGCTGCTTCAAGTAGCAGTACGGTCAATGCCAAATGGGCGTTTAGAGTATCCTGTTCTGTAATTTGGGCTTTGCCATTGTCGCTGCCAATAATTTTTTTTATTAAATCAAACATCTTCATATGATATCCTTATTTTTTGATCCTGAACATAGCCTGGGTAAAATTGTAAAATTTCTTCCTGCCACTATAAGGGGATAGAAACAACGGGTCAAGGATTCATTATCTCTCCCTGTACTCATACCTTAAAAAGGGTATTGATCGGCTAAGCAACAATAAACCCATCTGCTTTTATCCGTACAAATCTGCATTTTTTTTAATTCAAGAGCTTGAAACGAGGCAAAAGATCTCTTCCATCTGATTTCTTAATTTTTTGATCTCAATTATTTTTTCCGCAAAGGAACCATTTTGATACTGGGCTGTTCTCGTCTGATCCGGGCAGAAATACCAGATGCAGACAAAAGGGCGTTCCCTGCGGGGCAGGCAGCAGCCTATTTCTGTCAGGTTGCTGCATTGGGGACTGATCGTTCCTGGTATTTTTTTTATCTGATTGTCCGGAAATATCTCCATC
>JAQICW010000642.1 GCA_027858355.1 Desulfobacula sp. | reverse complement strand
GTATATAATTACAGTATATGATTTTTATGGAAACTCTGACACCAACTCAGAAAAGCATTCTTTTCTATATTATAAAACACTTGGACAAAGAAGGTATCCCACCGACTTTAGATGAAATTGCAATAAATTTTCAATATAAAAGTATTAATACTGTTCGAGGCCATCTCCGATTAATTGCAAAAAAAGGATTTATTAAATTACATCCAGGTAAATCGCGTGGAATTCAGGTTCTTAAATCATTAAATGATATGAGACCGGAACAACTATCCTGTCATGATCAAATCCCGATTATTGGAAATATTGCAGCTGGCGCACCAACATTAGCCAACCAGGAAGCAGAAGATCATTTGAAAATACCAACTGGCTTTTTGGGTTCAGGTGACTATTTTGCTTTGTATGTTACAGGCGACAGCATGAAAAATATCGGTATTAATACTGGTGATATAGCTATTATCAGACATCATAATATGGTTGAAAATGGAGAGGTCGCTGCTGTGATTCTTGAAAATGAAGCAACTCTAAAAAGATTCTTTAAATATACTGACCGAGTTGAATTGCAAAGTGAGAACCCGGACTTCCCTGACATTGTAATACCAAAATCCGATTACTGCCATATAAGGATTGCCGGCAAACTGGCCGGCTTGTTAACAAGAAAGATTGATGCATGAACAGATTAATGTCAGCTGAAATTTTTGGACTGAAATCCATACCTGAAAAGGACTATTTCAGTTCCATAGCGGATGTAGATAAATATGCAATTGATGGGCAAGCCCACTATATGCGGAGAGCTTTTCAATCAATGGCGCTGGACGGAATTTTTTGTATAGAGGGAAAACCAACCGTATATTTAAAAAATTTTCAATCTTCTCTTAACCGTTCTCAAATAAACGAACTGCATAAAAAATTCTGGAACCAGTCAACTGCTACAATTCTTGTTCTTCAAGATCCCCAAATGCTTTATATATTTTCAGGCATGGTCAAACCGGATGCTGATATCGAAAATCCTATTGAAGAACATGAAGCTCTTGTTGAAAAGCTTAACAGGGTTGCAGACACGCTTGAACATTATAAGTTATTTGAACGAATTGCAAATGGAGAGTACTATCGTTCTCACCCAGAAAAATTTCATCCAAAAGGAACTGTTGATCATTATTTAATCCATCAATTAACGGATCTAAGTGATCAATTAGCCCATAAGGACACTGTTGAGTACAGAAGAAAAATCAATTCATTTGTAGGGCGCCTTATCTTTACCTGTTATCTGATAGATCGAGAAATAATCTTTCTTAATGATTACAATATTTTTTCCGAACAAAAAATAACATCTTTGTTGGATTTGTTTGAACTGAATTCCACATCAAAAATTCGGCAATGCCTGAATGTTCTTTTTACATCGTTAAAAAAAGACTTTAACGGAAGTATGTTTGAAGAGGATTTTGAGTCTGAACTCTCAATGCTGACCAAAAGAGATCTTATCCCTTTGCGACAATTTCTTCAGGGTCAGGAAATCGGTTCAAGTCAAATGGTGTTGGGATTTTGGGCCTATGATTTTTCTGTCATACCTGTTGAAACAATCAGTGCGATATATGAAGCCCTGCTCGGGATTGAAAATCCGGCTGATAAAAGATCCAAAGGTGCATTCTATACTCCGCGTCATTTGGCTGAAATGGTTGTTGACGAAGTAGTTTCCGATTTATCAACATTGTTGGATAAAACTTTTTTAGATCCTTCATGCGGGTCTGGTATTTTTCTTGTGATATTATTTAATCGAATGGCTGATGAATGTTATGAACGAAATAAAACATTAGATGAAAAATCAAAAATTAATGAACTTAAACGATTATTAAAGGAAAACTTGTACGGAATTGATGTTAACCCGACTGCCTGTCACATCACATGTTTCAGCCGTTATATCGCATTTTTGGATCAATTTGAACCACGCTATTTGCATAAACTTCAAAATAGAAACGGAAAAATACTGCCAAAACTTCTCGCGTATGAAGATCAACAATGGCAAAATATTAAACGTGCCAGTATTTTCCAGGGAAACTTTTTTCAGCATGACCTTCCTATTCCAGACAACTTTGATGTAATTATAGGCAATCCCCCCTGGCCAGGACGAACATCTAAGCCTGATGAAGTTCTCATACAGTGGTTAGAGGATGAGAATCACAATCCTTTGCTATGTGATCCGGATATTCCTGGACAAAAAACATATCGGAAAAGTGTTTTTTTCCCTTCAAATCAAGTCGCTCATACCTTCATGTGGAAAGCACTGCTTCATCTTAAAAAATCCGGCAACTGCTGTATGCTTCTGCCATCAGAAGTACTGCTCAATAAAACCGATATTTTTCAAAAAGAGTGGTTTAAAAGAGCTACTGTGGACAAAATTATCCATTTGGCTGACTATAGGCGTTTATTATTCGAAAAAGCAATTCGCCCATGCTTTATTGCATGTTTTAATCCAAATAAGCCTGATATAGATTCTCATGAAATTGATTATGTAGTTCCCAAATATTTAGGACAAGACCCTGTGGTCGGTAAAATACCGGTGGCTTCTGATGATTGTGTAACAATCCTTTTAAAAGATGTGTTTGCAGCCACTGAAAAAAATGAAGCTGCTGTTCTATGGAAAAGTCGTTATTCAGGATCACCTCGTGATTGGAGGCTGATTAATTATTTACTAAATTTGCCAACCCTTAGCCAACTCGCCGGTCCACCAAAGTCAAATAAACCCTGGAAAACAGGTAAGGGATTAAAACCGTGGTATCAGGCTGGTTATGATCGTGCGCCTGCAACATACGGTGATCCTAAGCCGATACCTGGTAAACTAAGCGATCCATTTATCGAAGCAAAAAATAAAAAAGCAAAATTCATTGTACTATCAAGTGACAGTATAACCCTTAAGCAAAAGCTTGAAACCGTAAGATATAAAGATAAAAATTTACCTGATTCAGAACGGCATGCATCTTTAAAAGGATTCAGTCGAAGCCCTGAAAAATGTATTTTCGAACCCCCAATGGTTCTAATTAACAAAGGGTTTAATCGTTTTTTATTCTCTGATTTTTTTGTTTTTTATCAAGATTCTGTAACAGGAATATCAGGGCCTGATAAAGACAGGGATAGGGATCTTCTTGTTTTCCTGTCGGTTTATGCTCAATCTCAATTGGCCTCATATTTTCAATACCATACATCGGGTAGCTGGGGAATAGAAAGAACCGAAGTTCGGCTGCACGAATTGCTAAGACTCCCCTTTCCTACACCTGAAAATATGGGAATGAATAAAAAGCAAGCTCAGCAGGTTGTAAAAAAAGTTGCTTCAAAAGTGAGAGCCTTCAAAAAAGAATTGGAAGGGCTCTATCAGGCGTATGAAGTTCAACATAAAATCAAACTTCATGGTTATTCGTTTGACAAAGTTCGCCAAATAAAATCCGAAGATCTGTCACAAAAACTGGAACCCTTTGTATATGAATATTTTGGGCTTACCAAAGAAGAGATTGCCTTGATCGAAGATACGTGTGAAATTTATGAAAAGAGTGCAACACCCGAACGCTATGACAAACCCATAAAAACCTTGCAGAAAACCACGGTGAATGATCGTTTGCAATACTCAAAATGGTTATGCAAGACGCTCAATAGCTGGATACTGGAAGCATGGCAACCTGATCGTCCACCTTTTTTCTTCTACGCAGAATCAACCAAGTTTAACACATTGGGCCAAATATTAATCACTCTTTACGAAACAAAAGATAAAAGAAAGAGTGTTGAGGTTGACTCTAAAAGTAAAGCAATTGTTAATGCCCTTAAAAGGATTTCAAACGCATCAATAAGTGAACAAGGCAGCCTTTCTTATTTAAGAGGAATTGTTTTTGCAGAAAACGATAAGATTCATGTTTTAAAACCGGATATGCTTGGCAAATGGACCCGAACCGCAGCTCTAAATGATGCTCAAGATCTTTTTGATTTGATTATCACCTCCCCGAAGAGGAATACATGAACATCATTGGGAGTTTTGATCTTTTTGCTGATACCTTTCCACCAAGTCTTTTGCCATGGGTATTTCGTACCCTTTTTAAGGAATGGAATAATTTTTCCAGAACAACTCGAAACCCGTTAGAGAACAGAATTACAAAACCCTTTGTAGGCCATCTGCAATCTTGCCAGGAAACTCGTCAACTTCCCTTTTTCTTCGATGTAAATGTCAAACTTGTTGACGCAGAAAAAGATACTGAAACAGGTGAGCTTGACATCCGGGTCATGCATGGCAAACGTCCAAAAGTGTTCTTTGCCTTTGAATGCAAACGGTTAAATGTAATTTGCAATGGGAAATACTCCAGTCAAGCTGGTGAATATGTTGGGGAAAATGGTATGGGCTGTTTTCTTTCCGGACAATATGATGGAGGCAGCGATTGTGGCGGAATGATTGGCTATGTGATGAATAATGATGTTCAAAAGGCCATAGCTGCTATCAATAAAGCCTTGAAGACATATGAAGATTCTCTTAGAATAAAGCGACCTGTGAAACTCAAAATATCATCTCTGCTGAGTGAAGAGGATAATCCGTGTTATGAAACCGTCCACATAAATATTGAAAATGATTTTACAATATATCATGTGATTTTGCCATATGATATGAAGGCATGAATGGTTTCAAATATGACGAATTATATAAGAAATACCAGGACACTGCTTTTGCCTGCATTAACATGAATGAGGGT
>JAQICW010000639.1 GCA_027858355.1 Desulfobacula sp. | reverse complement strand
TAGTGTCTGACCGAAAACTCGAAAAACCTTATTTTTCAGGATTATGAGAGCTGAAATCTGTTCGAAATTTTTACTGAAACATGAATTACTTATTGCTTTTTACTGATTACTATGTTAATATAACACATTAAAATTTAACGGTATTTTAAAAAATGAGGCCCATCGACAATAATTCAAATTTCAACACCCCAACAAAACTTCGAGGTTATTTTGCGTAAAATTTTTGAACCACAAATGACATTCGGCCAAACCCGTATCGACCAAATCAAAATTGATATGAGGTCCAGAGATGAAATTCCCAAACTGCTTTTGGGGCTCCAGCATATTTATTGCGATCAAGAGCTTCGACAAAAAGTTTTTGCCTTACTCGAAAGCATGATTCCAGAAGATATCAACTCCAAAAATGGACGTCCTGGGATGGATCTGTGGAAGATCCTTGTAATGGGCACCATTCGACTTAATTGCAATTGGGATTATGATAAGCTCCAGGAAATCGTAAACAACCACAAAACTTTAAGGCAGATGCTGGGTCATGGTATGATGGACGATGATGGCACCTATCCTCTTCAGACCCTGAAAGATAATGTCAAGCTTCTGACACCTGACATTCTTGATAGAATCAACACCCTGGTTGTACATGAAGGTCATAAACTTCTGATGCAAAAAAAAACTCCAGACGGTGAGAGTTTGATGGGGCGGTGTGATTCATTCGTCGTTGAAACCGATGTTCATTTTCCCACAGATATCAACCTGCTTTTTGATGCAATCCGAAAAATGATTCAAATTGCCGCTATTATCAGCCAGGGCATTGGAATGAGCATGTGGCGGCAATCAGAATACAATATCAAAGCATTTAAAAAGCTTTATCGGATAGTCCAGCGATTGAAACATTCCACATCAAAAGATGAAAAGAAAAAAGCCAAAAAAGCCCGGCAGATTATGGATGCCCACAAAGCGTATATCGAGCTTGCCGAAAAATATATTCAAAAGGCGGCATTAACAATTGAAATGACGTCGGCATCCGATATTATGAGTGCGGTCCGAGCCGAAGAGTTGCAAATATTTATCAATTATGCTCTTTGGCAAATTGATCTGATTAAACGCAGGGTTCTGCAAGATGAAAAGATCCCGCATAAAGACAAGATTTTTTCAATTTTCGAACCCCATACGGAATGGATTTCAAAAGGCAAAGCCGGTGTTCCCCAGGAACTGGGTCTGCGGGTTTGTATTCTGGAGGACCAATATGGTTTTATTCTGCACCACCGGGTGATGGAAAAAGAAACCGACGATAAAGTGGCCGTTGCAATGATAGATTCGACACAAAACAAATTTTCTGATCTCAAAGGATGCAGTTTTGATAAAGGATTCTACAGCCCTGGCAATAAAAAGAAACTGAAGGACAAATTGAATATTTTGGTGCTCCCGAAAAAAGGCAGATGTAACAAAGCTGAATGTGAAGAAGAAACGGCAGAGAATTTTATCCGTTTCAAAAGAAAACATTCAGCGGTGGAATCTGCCATAAACGGGTTGGAAAATCATGGTCTGGACAGATGCCCGGACCAAGGTATTCAAGGGTTTAAAAGATATGTGGGCCTGTCGGTTCTGGCAAGAAACCTCCAGATCATCGGGCATCATATACAACAAAAAGAATTGAAACGGTTGCAACGGTCTGAACAGCGCAAAGCCGCTTAAAACAGGCCATTTCAGCAAAACAAAGGCACGACAAACACTACAGTTGTGCCCGAAATAAGGGAAAGTTGTCTAAACACGACAGGCATAAAAGGGCTTCCCCCGGTTAGTGATAGCAGGAGGAACAAAAATTGAAAATTGTGTCAGGCATCGGCCCCGGAAAATTTCAAAATCAGTGTTTCCGGTCAGCCACTAAGTACAATCACACTATTTAAACCCCCTTGAATTATCCCCCATATGAACTGAAACATATAAAACTATGATCAAAATGAAAAACACAGAAAAGGACTTTTAAACGAAACAAAAAAAGGGCGTGAACTTCATGTCCATGCCCATACTGAGGTACCGCCAAGTACCTACCCACGAGACAAAAACAGAAGCCACGCCCAGCCGGGCGCGTTCTGCAATCATCGTTTCGTGAGTTAAAAATTTGGCGGTTTTCAGTATGAACGATTCTGCGTTAACGCAAAATTATTTTATTTTTCTAAACTCAAATCATAAGCAGTACAATTGCTCCTTCTTAATGTTTTTGAAACTATTATAGCTTTATAATTCCAGAATCTTTTTGGCAAGACAAATCTAATATATTGAGATATTTTAAAAGAAAGTAGACTATGGGAATCTTGTTGACGTTTTCCAGGCAAGTGCAAGATCCATGTGAAAATGACGGGCAATGTATTTCATGTCATGGCCCTGGGAGAGCAAATTATTAATTTTACCAAAACTGGTATTATTAATAATTTGAGCAACCCTGCCCTGGGTCATCCCAGTTAATTCTGAAATTTTAGTCCGGGTCAAGCCTATGATAATGCTTTTTCTGTTTGTTTAAAACCACAGGGGTTGTGATAGAAGGGCTTGAATAGTCGTTTCTTTTTACCTCATGCTCTTATAAATTATATTTTCAAGCCTGGATAACGTCAACTCCTTGCCGGTGGAAGTAGTAAAACCGGATGCGTTTAGACTTTCCAAACACTTTTTGAGTGACAATCGTTTTCCATTCCTTGGTTTACGCCTGAGCAGTTTGATTTCCGCTATCAATTCCGGATCGCTTTCATGGTATGACTTCCGGCCTTCACATTTCCCGGTCAAAGCTTTCTTTCTATTCCTGGCAGCCCTGAGTTTTTGAACTGTCATTACTTTGTCATATTCGGCAATAGCTCCCAGGACCTGCCGAACAAGTTTTCTGGTAGGGTCTTTTTCCAAAAGGTCACCATCTGTAACTGAAATGATAGAGACCTCGTTTTTGTTCATATCATCAAGAATGGTTTCCTGTACCATCAGATCCCGGGCAAGCCGGTCGATTCTTTCAATGATGACTGTATGGATACCACGACCGTTCTGGATAAGTGATATCATCATATCAGTTAAAGCAGGACGGTTTTTTATTGTTCCAGATACACCTTTTTCTTTGTATATCTTGATAACTTCAAATCCGTTTGACTTGGCATAGTCATTGATAGCCTTGATTTGTCTTGCAAATCCATCCCCATTAATTTGGCCTTTTCCTGACACTCTGATATATCCATATGCTTTTTCCATGACATCCCCCCTTATGTTTAATTTTATTTTAAAGGAACAGATATTATGAGTCAAGAAAAAGCTGTATTATTCTGTAGAAATAAACAAGT
>JAQICW010000611.1 GCA_027858355.1 Desulfobacula sp. | reverse complement strand
ATATATAATTCACCATCCACCATCCACCATCCACCATCCACCATCCACCATTCACCATTCACCATTCACCATTCACAATTCACAATTCACAATTCACCAAGTACCTCATCCCTGTCTCCAAACCTGGCCTGTTTCCCGTTTTCAAGCATCAAAATTTTATCCACAGTATATAAAAGGCTTGGCTTGTGCGTAATCATAATGGTTGTGGCCTTCATTTCTTTAAGCTGTTGCAATGCCCCCACAAGGGCTTTTTCCCCTGCTTCATCCAGGTTGGAATTGGGTTCATCCAGAATCACCAGTTTCGGGTTCCCGTAAAGGGCTCTGGCAAGTCCCACCCGCTGGCGCTGCCCCCCGGAAAGGCTTAACCCTGCTTCTCCTATATCTGTATCATACCCCTGGGAAAACCTTAAAATAGTCTCATGGGCACCGGCTCTCTTTGCCGCCTCCACGACTTTTTCTGCGTCCACTTTTCCCATTCTGGCAATATTATCACTCACAGTGCCTGTAAACAATTCCACATTCTGGGGAAGATATCCCAAAGACTGGCCCAAAGCATCATTGTCAAGTTCAAACACATCCCTGTTATCCAGTTTCACCACCCCTGTGGTCGGGGCCCACATCCCCAGGATCATCCTGCACAAAGATGTCTTTCCAACACCATTGGGCCCCACAAGCCCCATGATCTCTCCTGCCTTTAAATCAAAGTCAATTGATTTTAAAATTTGTGTTTCCCCGATATCAAGGCTGATATATTCAACTTTAAGATCCCCAGTAAGGGTCTCAAGTTCCAATGGCTTTTTATTCTCAGATATTTTTAAGAGCCGGTTTAAATTATCATATGCAGTCCTGGCCCCTGAAGTCTGCTTCCAGGCACCAATGCCCTGGTTTACCGGTGCAAGGGCTCTTCCCATGATAATGGAGGCTGCAATAATCACCCCGGGATTGGCCTCATGTGCAAGCACAAGAGCTGCCCCTGTCCCGAAAATAATGACCTGCATCAAAACCCCGAAACTCTGGCTGACAGACCCCAGGATATGACCGATATTCCCTGCCCTGTCCTGTAACACCATCTCCCTGTCATTAATTTTGCTGAACCCTCTGTCTGCATTATTAATCATTCCCATGCTTTGAAGTTCCCGGGCCGTTCTAAAGCTTGTCATAACCCATTGCTTTCCCTGGCTGTTCAAAGTCCCTGCTTTTTCAAAATCTTTTTTGGTCAGGCCGCTCTGTAAAAGCCCGATCACAAGAACCACAACAGCACCCCCGGTTGCTGTCATTCCCAGTATCGGGTGGACAAGATAAATAACCCAGAGATAAATAAAAATCCAGGGAACATCAAAAAAAGCAAATATGGAATTTCCCCCCAGATAATTGCGCAATGTATTAATATCCTTTAGTCCCTCAGTGTATTTTGCGCTGTCAGCACGGCACAGATCCTGGAGCATCTGTTTTAATACCCTTCGGCTTAAAAGCCCATCCAGTTTAATTCCAGCCCTGACCAGAAGCCTGGACCTTAAAAATTCAAGAATGCCCAATACCAGCAAAGCCGAAAGTGCCATTGCCGTCATTACATAAAGAGTTGGGAAACTGTAGCTGCCAAGGACCCGGACATAAACAGCCAGCATATATAATGGAAAGGTTAAATACAATGTATTGATAAACAGGGAAAACAGTCCTGCAAACAGAAAATATTTAAAACAGGAACGCAGAAAAAAAATCATGCGGCCGCCTCTGATTCCACTTGCCCTGCCAGTTTTGCAAATACGGCATCTTTTGGCCCGAACATGGCAACACGGCCATCCTGCAGCACCAGCATCTTGTCCATGGACCTCAAAAGAGATTGCTTGTGGGTCACCATGATACAGGTGCAGGACCCCTTCTGCTTCATTTCCAGCAATGTTCTTAACAACTGCTGTTCTCCCTGTTCATCCAGATTGGAAGTGGGCTCATCCAGCACCAGGAATCTGGGATTCCCATAAACCGCCCTTGCAAGACCGATTTTTTGTTTCTGCCCCCCGGAAAGCTTAAGTCCTTTTTCCCCTTCCAGCTGAGTCAGTACCCCTTCAGGAAAACTTTCCACCATATCCTTTATCCCACTGATCTCAATGGCCTTTTCAAGATCTTTATCATCCACTTTTCCAAGTCTTGCAATATTTTCGGCCACAGTTCCGGGGAACAGCTCTATTTCCTGGGGAAGATACCCTATGTATTGCCCGATCTCTTCCTTGTCCCATAAAAAAATATCTTTCCCGTCAAGATATACCTTGCCGCCCATGGAAGGCCAGACACCTAAAAGCAGCCGGCACAATGTTGTTTTCCCTGCACCGCTGGGCCCGATAATCCCTAAAAATTCGCCTTTTTTCAAACCAAAGGACACGCCTTTGAGCAGGACACTCTCCCCAATCCTGAAAACAGCACCTGTCACATTTATATCCCCTTGTGGCTCGGGCAGGGGCATGGTTTTGGCCTGCTGGTCAGCAAAAGCTGCAAATCCTTTCAACCGCTTATATGACTCTCTTGCCTGGGTCATAAACCGCCAGGAAGACATCACCTGCATTAATGGTGCAAGCCCCCTTCCCATAATAATGGAGGCTGCCACCATGAGGCCTACATTAAACCCCTGTGTCATGGCATAATAAGCACCAAAACAATAAATCAGCACCTGGATCACATTTTGAAGCGGCTTGATCATTGACTGGATCGCACCGGCATAATAACTTGATTTTGTCTGGTTCATCATCACCTTTTTATTTCCCCGGATAAACCTGTCACTGATATTGGGAATCATGCCCATCCCATTGATCACCTCGGCATTTCTCATAAATGATTCCACAAAACGCTGGTTTTTGCTGTTTGTAATATTGGCATCTTTCATGCTCCTGCGGATAAGATTCTCCTGCAAAACACTTAAGCCCACCATGACAACAGCGCCCAGTGTGGCGATAATGCCAAGCACGGGGTGAAACAGATAAATCAGTGCAAGGTAAAAAGGAGCCCAGGGCGCATCAAACAGAGAATAAATTGATGGAGAGGAAAAATAATTGCCCAGGGTATCAAGATCGTTCAAGCCCCCTTTATAAGACCTGTTGCTGTCAATCACACATCCTTTGACCATGCCTGAATAGACTGTCTGTCTCATTTCAAGGTTTAAATCTTTTCCTGCCAGGGCCAGAAGTCGGGAGCGAAGATAGCTGAAAAACCCCAGGGCCGCTACTGCGAAAAATGCTGCAAAGGTTATATTTGCAAGGGAGAATTCACTGTAGGAGATAATAATATTGCGGTATATGGTAAACATGTAAAAAGGAAAAGTCAGCTGGAGGATATTAACAAAACAGCTTAAAAGGGCTGCAAAGGTAAAATATTTTTTCCATTTTTTTAAAAAAACTATCATGGGTTAAATTTGATCCATATGAGCATCAACATCCTCACTAGTCCATAAAGCAGGATCTTTTTTAACCAAAGGGTTCCCCTGCTGATTTTTGCCCGGGTTGCCCGGCCTGTTCAGGGAATCAAACAAAACATAAATAGCAAATAAAACCAGAGGTCCCAGAATGGTATACAGCAAAACAACATCAATGGCAATCAAAGGCCCGGGACCCAGCATCTTAGCTCCTTTTAAAAAAAATTTTAACCATATTCGCTTAAGCAAGATCAATTGATAAATTACAATAACCAGCATTAATATAGTGTCAATAGTAAAAAAGTAGTAAAAAAAGTAAAGCAGAGAACTGCGAAGTTTTTATAAAAAGTGCCTGCAACCAGGACTTGCCCCTTTTTCTCTAATCTGTCCCATTTTTTCAAAACCGTGTGTATTTATGCTACTAT
>JAQICW010000582.1 GCA_027858355.1 Desulfobacula sp. | reverse complement strand
AGCCAGTAATATTGCCGTATTGTCAGAAAATCCAATAAACGGCTTGGGATTTTGCTTGATAATGTTCCAGTTTAGGTGATCAAGAATTCGGATCGATCCTGAAAGAATTTAAAACATCACTAAAAGCAGACATTACCATTGACATGCTGCTCAGACACACTTCAGGGTTCCCGGCTCATCGTGAATATTTTAAAAAAATTATAAAGGCAAATGAAAATCCCAGGCAATATCTAAGATATCTTCTGGTCCATGAGGCTCTTGAAAATATAATTGGTGAACGTCAGGTTTACAGTGATCTGGGATTTATGGTCCTGTCATGGATTATAGAAGAAATAAGCTGTCAAAGACTGGATCGATTCGTTTCAAAGCAAATATATTCTCCCCTTGAAATTGATGATTTGTTTTTTCTGGAAACAGGCCCAAAGAGTAAAAAATTTAAATTATATCAACAAAAAATTGTGGCTACCCAGGAATGTCCCTGGAGAAAAAAAGTGCTTGTGGGTGAAGTGGATGATGATAATGCCTGGGCTGCTGGAGGAATAGAAGGGCATGCAGGGCTTTTTGGAAATGCCGGTTCAATCTATAAATTGTGTTTTGAAATAATAAAGGCATTACAGAATAAACCCACCAGGGTTTTGAGGCCTGATATTATACAAAATTTTGTATCAAGAAAAAATAAGCATGACATGGTAGCAGGATTTGATACCCCTTCAAAAGAGGGTTCCTCTTCAGGTAAATATTTTTCAAAGTCATCCATAGGGCATCTTGGATTTACCGGCACCTCTTTCTGGATTGATCCGGAAACCGGCTTGATAATTATTTTTTTAACCAACAGAGTTCACCCTTTAAGATCAAATGAGGGTATAAAAAAATTCCGCCCGCAAATACATGATTTGATATTTTCTGAATTAATATAAAATATTACGGTGTTAAGGCGTTTTGGACTTGTAAAAAACTGTTAAGTTTGTTAGCAAATACTGTTTAATAATATCTTTTGTATTTAATTACAATTTATAAATTTTTGTTTGAAAGAGGTAAAATGAATTTTATAACAGACACTTTGCTCGGAGCGTTTTCTAATGATCTGGCCATTGATCTTGGAACTGCTAACACACTTGTTTATGTAAGGGGGAAAGGGATTGTATTGAGTGAGCCCTCTGTGGTTGCTGTTAGAACGGATGGAAAGGGGAAAAGCAGAGTGCTTGCCGTGGGTGCCGAAGCCAAAAGAATGCTGGGTCGCACACCGGGTAATATT
This sequence comes from Desulfobacula sp., assembly GCA_027858355.1. The sequence goes on along the minus strand of JAQICW010000582.1, from coordinate 1,675 downwards.
GTTGCCATAAGGCCCATGAGAGATGGTGTGATTGCTGATTTTGAGGTCACAGAGGCAATGTTAAAGCATTTTATCCGAAAAGTTCATAATAACAGAAAAACCCTTGTCCGCCCGCGAATTGTCATAGCAGTACCATCCGGGATTACCCAGGTGGAGAAAAGAGCTGTTAGAGAGTCAGCAGAATCTGCCGGGGCAAGAGAAGTTTTTTTAATTGAAGAGCCTATGGCCGCAGCTATAGGTGCCGGCCTTCCCATTACGGAACCGACCTGCAGTATGGTCGTTGATATTGGTGGCGGTACAACGGAAGTTGCCGTGATTTCACTTGCCGGCGCAGTTTATACACGTTCTTTAAGGGTTGCGGGTGACAAGATGGATTCCTCCATCAGCCAGCATATAAAACGCAAATACAATCTTTTGATTGGAGAGAGAACCGCAGAAATAATCAAAACAACCATTGGAAATGCATATCCTGATCCTGAAAATCTTGAAACCATAGAGGTCAAGGGCCGCGACCTTGTATCTGGTATTCCTAAAATACTTACCATTGATTCCGAAGAAGTTCGAGTTGCCATTTCAGAACAGATTGATGCCATTGTTGAAACGGTTCGCATTGCACTGGAACAGACACCTCCTGAGCTTGCTGCAGATATCGTTGATAATGGCATTGTTTTAACTGGTGGGGGCGCTTTATTGAAAAATTTGGATAAACTGCTCAGAGAAAAGAGCGGGCTTCCCATTATTGTAGCCGATGATCCATTAACCACGGTTGCTATTGGCTGCGGGAAAGTCCTTGACAGTATCAATATTTTGAGAGAAGTCGTTATTAGCTGATTTAATGTTTTCACAAAAACTGATTATTTTTGTTGGGCTTGCTCTTTTTATTGCCATTAATTTTACCGCAATGACCATGAGCAACAAAGAATTCTTGCCGACCAACGGCATTGAAAGATTCTTTATTACCATTACCTCTCCTTTTCAGATGGCCGTTACTAAAACCATACATTTTACTCAAAATATCTGGAACACTTATTTTATGTCGGTACTTGCCGTTAAAGAAAATATTGAACTGAAAAAACAACTTGGAAAAGCAATAGAAATCAATAATCGCTATGTGGAACTGGAACTCGAAAATACCCGGCTTAAGAAATTTCTTAATTTTACAGGCGCAATGCCGGGCACATATGTTGCAGCTCAAATCATTGCAAGAGACCCATCTCCCTGGTTTAAAACCATTATGATCGATAAGGGCACAAAAGATGGCCTGGTCAAAGGAAGCCCTGTGCTGGTTCCCGAAGGAATTGTCGGTCAAATAATCAAAGTTGCAAAAAATTATTCCAGGGTCCTTTTGATTACGGATAGAAACTCTGCTGTTGATTCCCTTGTACAGAATTCCCGTGTTCGTGGAATTGTAAAAGGGAACAACGAGGACAATTGTTCTTTTGTATATACATTAAGAAAGGATGAGGTAAAAGAGGGTGAAATGATTATTTCATCTGGTTTGGATCAAGTGTTTCCCAAGGGTATGAAAATAGGCAGAATTTTAAAAGTGACAAAGGTTCATTCTCAACTTTTCCAGGATATTACCCTGGAGACCAGCGTTGATTTTAATAAAATAGAAGAAGTTCTTGTATTTAAAAAAAACAGATGAATTGTTTTGAAACGGGTCAATAATGAA
>JAQICW010000068.1 GCA_027858355.1 Desulfobacula sp. | reverse complement strand
GCACACTATTTACCTGTCTAAATTAAATTTTTATGTTCAGACAATGCCTTTACCTTGAAATCACTTAAAAATCAAACAAATTTTTCTTTACTATACGGTCGGCAATTGATAATCAAGTCTATACTATGAAAATATTTACGCAAATATTTTCATTTTTTTATTTCATCTTTTTTATAAAAAAATTTACTATAATGCAGTCAAAGTACTTATGAAACCTTTAAAACAACATTGTCAGGTTTCCATGTTAAGCCAGTATTTGAGACAGTTAGAACGATGATACTTTTGTTAATACTTTTAATTTCACCAGAGTAATGCCATGGTTCAAAATCCCACATATGAAAAATTAAAACTTAAGATAAAAATCCTGGAAAAAGAATCCCTGGAAGCCAGAGAAACCAATCAAATTACAACGACGGCAAGTAGAAACTATAAAAGATTTTTAAAATTTTTGCCCTATCCCGTCATTGTCAGGGATGAAAAAGGCCTGATCACCTACCTAAACCCTGCATTTACCAAGACCTTTGGTTGGAGTTTAGATGAATTAAAAGGTAAAGAAGGAAAACAATATGTCCCTGATTCCCTTAAAACCGAACTGACCAGCAAAATAAAAGCCCTGCCAAACAATAAAAACGTCCTGGAACTGAGCACCAAAAGGCTCACAAAAGATGGTAAAATGTTAGATGTGATGATTCGAGTCGGTGTGGACAAGGATGAGAATAACAATCCCGAAGGCATGATAATTGTCCTCAGGGATATGACCATGGAAAAAAGAATCCAACGCAATCGTGACGTCATGGCCAGGATCAGTCAAGCTCTTCCCCAGTATCCAGACTTAAGAAAACTTCTTTTCTATGTAAACACTGAAATCAAGGAACTCCTTGAGACGGAAAGCGCCAACACTATTTTACTGGATGAGACTCAAAAAGAATTTTATTTTATAAGTGCTGCCCACGATGACCCGATCACAAGGGAACGTATTGAGAAAGCCCGTTTTCCTGTTGCTGAACTTTTGTCCGGCCAGGTGGTGAAAACCGGTAATTCCATGATCGTCAACGACCTTTCCCATGACCAGTACCAGTATAAATCAAGGGACCGGACAATTGGATATAAGGTTAAAAATGTAATTCTGGTCCCTTTAAGAAATAAAGATCGAATTATTGGCATACTTGCAGCCGATAATAAAAAGACCGGGGATTTTGATGATACTGATCTTGAAACCTTGAATACCATTTCAGCTACTGTTGCACTTTCAATTGAAAATGCCCGGGTTTCAAGGGAATTGAGAAAAGCCTATGAAGAATTAAAAAGTCTGAATAATGCAAAAGATAAAATGATCAATCATCTGTCCCATGAGCTGAAAACGCCTGTGGCAATTCTTTTAAGCTCTTTTAAAATCCTTTCAAAAAGGCTGGCAGATATTCCTGAAAAAACCTGGCGACCAACCATTGAGAGAATTAGCAGGAATCTGGATCGTATTATCGGGATTGAAGGGGAAATTTATGATATTGTTGAAAAAAAAGAGGTCTTTCATTATAAAATATTTTCCCTTATCCTGGAACAATGCCAGGATGAATTAGAAGCCCTTATTGCAGAGGAAATCGGTGAAAGAGGAATTCTTACCATAGTACGGCAAAGAATTGAAGACATTTTCAGCCCCAGTGATCTTGTTGTCAAAGATATTTTTCTAAATCTATTTGTTGAAAAAAGAATTAAAACCATTCAGCCGGATATGGCCCATAGAAATATCTCCATTATCACAAGTCTTGAATCTTCTTCCTTGATTCAAATGCCTTCTGAACCCTTAAAAAAAACAGTGGATGGCCTTATACGAAATGCCATTGAAAACACACCAGATGGGGGGGAGATAGAAATCCTTGTTCATCAAAAAGATAAGGGAATAGAGTTTATGGTAAAAGATCATGGGATCGGACTTACCCGGGAAGCCCAAAAAAGAATTTTTGAAGGTTTTTTCTCCACCCAGGAGACAATGAATTACTCTTCAAAACAGCCCTTTGATTTTAATGCAGGGGGAAAAGGTGCTGATCTTCTGCGAATGAAAATATTTTCAGAAAGATTTAATTTTAAAATTTCCATGACTTCAAACCGATGCAGCCGTATTCCCGAAAACAAGGATGCCTGTCCCGGTTCAATACAAGAGTGCAAAAAACTTGCAGGACCTGCATGTGATGGTTATACAATTGTAACCTGCTTTTTTCCTTTTCCAAAACACGGCTAAATGGTCCCATCTTGATTCACTATTGCTTTTCAAAAAAGCATTTTCACATATAAGTAATCGATATCATAACAAATTTTATCAAATCACTTTTGAAAAATCCTGAGTCTAAGAAATATATTCTTTTATTTCAAGATCTTATCCAATCATGCCAAAATCATATTTGACTCGCATTTTATTTAATCCCTTTTGGCACAATTCAATAAACCCTATCAAATCAAGGTATTATAATTTTTATATACATCTGGTATACTATTTGCTCTTTCTCATCTGCACAACAATAATATGTTTCCATTATAATTTAATGTAATAAAAAACCTTTTACTATAAGGAGGTAAAAACATGAGCAGTCAATTACCCACCCATGCCCAGGTGGTCATTATCGGTGGCGGTATTGTAGGTTGCAGCACAGCCTACCATCTGGTGGAACTGGGGTGGAAAGATGTAGTAGTGCTGGAACGAAAAAGAATTTCTTCAGGTACGTCCTGGGCAGCAGCAGGTCTGCTGGGACAACTTTGGCCCACAAGTCCTTTGACCAAACTTGCAAAATATGGGGCTGCCCTATATGCCGGGCTGGAAGCAAAAACAGGACAGCCCACTGGTTATAAGCGGAATGGATCACTCCGGGTGTCAAGGACCCAGGCCAGAAGAAGTGAATACCTGAGATCCCTGGGTATGGCCCGGGCATTTGGTATCAAAATGGAAGAGATCAGCTTTGAAGAGGCCAAACGGTTTATACCGGTTATGAACACTGATGATTTGACAGGTGTATGGTATCAGCCTGATGACGGCGTGACCAATCCCGAAGACACCACCCAGGCACTGGCCAAGGGAGCGCGAATGGGTGGCGCAACCATTCTGGAAAACATCAAGGTTCTTGACATTGAGATGAACCAGGGTGCTGTGACCGGTGTAAAAACTGATAAAGGAAATATCCAGTGTGAATATGTGGTCAATTGTGCCGGCATGTGGGCAAGAGACGTGGGTAAAATGGTGGACGTAAGCATCCCCTTGGTTGCGGCTGAACATATGCACATGACCACGGAACCCATTGAAGGCGTGTACAAAGGCATGCCCTATTTAAGGGATATGGATGGCTACATCTATATCAAAGAAGAAATGGAAGGCCTTCTCATGGGTGGATTTGAGCCCATGGCAAAGACATGGGGAGTTAAAGGCATTCCTGAAAATTTTGAATATACCCAGCTGGATGAAGACTGGGACCAGATGGATCTGTTTATTCAAAATACCATTATAAGGGTCCCTGCCTTTGCCGAAGCAGGTGTAACCAATCTCACCACTGTACCGGAAAGCTTTACCCCGGATACGGCGTATCTTCTGGGAGAAGCACCAGGAGTAAAAAACTTTTTTGTGGCCTGTGGTATGAACTCCGTTGGAATCACCAGTGCCGGTGGTGCCGGTATGGCCCTTGCCACATGGATTGTCCAGGGTTATCCTGAAGAGGATCTCTGGCCCGTGGATATCAGACGGTACAATAAATGGCAGAACAACCTGAAATACATTGAAGAGCGTGTCAATGTGGAATCCGTTGGCAACCTCTATACTGATCACTGGCCCTTTAAGCAACCAACTTCATCCAGGGATGTCTTAAAAACCCCTATTCATGACCGGTTAAAAAATCTGGGCGCCTGCTTTGGTGTGGTTTCAGGCTGGGAACGGGCCAACTGGTTTGCCCCAAAAGGAGTGGAACCCAAATATGAATACAGCTGGGGACGTCAGAACTGGTTTGAATTCTCTGCCAAAGAGCACATGAATATCAGAGAAAATGTGGGAATTTACGATCTGACTTCCATGGGCAAATTCCTCATGCAGGGCAAGGATGCTCAAAAGGTTCTTCAGATGATCTGCGCTAATGATGTGGCCGTTCCAGTGGGTAAGGTTGTCTACACCCAGATGCTCAATGAACGCGGCGGCATTGAAGCTGACCTGACCGTAACAAAAATGGAAGAAAATAAATTCTTCATTGTAACGGTCGGTGCCACCACCACCCGGGATTTTGACTGGATAATGCGCCATATACCGGAAGATGCCAACGCCGTTCTCACCGATGTAACCTGGTCCTATATCATGCTGGGTGTAATGGGTCCTAAATCCAGGGATCTTTTAAACAAAATCACTTGTGCAGATCTTTCCAATGAAGATTTTCCCTTTGCCACAGCCAAAGAGATCAATGCAGGATATGCCACGGCCTTTGCCATCCGCATGAGTTTTGCAGGAGAGCTGGGCTGGGAACTTTATATACCCACACCCTTTGCCCAGGACATTTTTGATAAACTCATGGAAGCCGGTGCAGAATTTAATGTCAAGCTCTGCGGTCTCCATGCCCTGGATTCCCTGCGACTGGAAAAAGGTTACAAACACTGGAGCAGTGATATTACCCCTGATACTACCCCCTATGAGGCAGGTCTTGGATTTGCCGTCAAACTGAACAAGGAGAATTTTATCGGCAAAGCCGCCCTTGTCAAACAAAAACAAGAAGGCATAAAGCAAAAACTGGTTATCTTTACCATAGATGATCCTGAACCTTTAATCTACCATGATGAGCCCATTTATTGTAATGGCAGGATCGTTGGTGAAAACACCCATGGTTCCTATGCCCATGTCACAGGGCATTCCATTGGCATGGTTTATCTTTCCAATGAAGATGGGATCAGTGATGAATGGATCATGGACGGTGACTATGAAATTGAGGTGGAAGATAAAAAATATCCCATCACTCTTCATTTAAAAGCACCCTATGACCCTGAAGGAAAATCCATCAAAGTATAGACCAAGCAAGTCCAGATAGTATATACTTTGATCGTACATTTATAGATTGTGCTAAATGGCAAATTGAATAAAGGAGTATAACATGAAGCGACCTATCAAGTCAGGCAAGCTTTCCAGCGGCGGCTTCAGTCTCAATGTCCTCACGGAGGATGAATTGTATGAAATTCATCTGGGGACCCTTGAGATACTGAAAACCACGGGCGTATACGTGGAAAGTGAAGAAGCCAGGGAAATTTTCAAAATCGGCGGTGCTGATGTCAATGAAAAAAACAAGGTGGTCACCTTTCCCCCATATCTGGTGGAAGATTGCATACGTTCGACACCAGACAGCTTTCACGCCTACGGCCGAATACCGGAAAGCGATGTAATGCTGGAGGCCAACAGGGTAACCTTTACCAACTTTGGCGAAGGGATCATGTTTGTTGATCCCTACACGGGAGAACACAGAGAAACAACTAAAAATGATGTGGAGATGGCTGCCCGGCTCATTGATTACCTGGAACATATAGAAACCTATGAACGGTGTATGCTCTCCCATGACAAACACCATTCTGTCCAGGCCCTGCACAATGCTGAAGCCTCTTTGACCAATACCACCAAACACCACTGGCTGGGACCTGTGGATCGGTATCAATGCGGTAAAATTATAGAAATGTGCTGGGCCATTGCCGGAGGCGAAGACAAGTTCAGGGAAAGACCTTTCCTTACCTTTGTCACCTGCCCCATAAGTCCTTTAAAGCTGTCCTCCCACCATTGTGAAATCATAATTGAGGCGGCCATGAACGGCATGGGGGTCAACTGTATCGGCATGGCCATGTCAGGCGGTTCCTCTCCCATCCACATTGCAGGCACCCTTGTGCAACAGAATACCGAGGTGCTGTCCAGCCTTGTATTGAGCCAGCTAGTCAAAAAAGGGACTGCATTTATTTATGGCAGTTCCACCTGTCCTCTGGACTTAAAGCAGGCCACTGCCACGGTTGGATCACCGGAAACGGCTATGATCAATGCCGCAGTGTCAAGACTTGCCAGGTATTACAGCCTGCCCGTTTTTGCCGCCGGTGGCTAGGGCGACAGCAAAGTTACCGATTACCAGTCGGGTCACGAAAAAACCATAACCGGTCTCTTGCCAGCGTTGTCAGGGTGCAACGTTATTTACGGTTCGGGAATGCTGGAAATGGGAATTACTTTCGACCTGGCACAACTGGTATTGGACAATGAAGTTGCCGGATTAATAAAAAGAACTGTGAGAGGTATTGAGGTCAATGATGAAACCCTTTCTCTGGATACGATCAAGGAGATCGGACCCTTTAAGGATTATCTTGCCCATGAAACCACATTTAAACACATGCGGCTGACAACAAGTCCCAAATTGATGGATCGAAGGATGAGACCCAGATGGGAAAAGGCTGGCTCCAAGGACGCCTATGAGCGGGCCTGTGATGAGGTGAAACATATTCTCGAAACCTATAAACCCCCTCAACTTTCAGACGAGGTACTCAAAAAAGTGCGCGCCATTATTGAAGGTGCTGAGGCTGAACTGGGAATCAAGGAATAATTTAACGAGGGCTCGGGGCGCTGCGCCCTAAGCCCTCAATAAACACGAAAAAGAGTAAGGAAATCAATAATGCGCATTTATGTGTGTGTCAAACATGTTCCGGACACAGCGGCAAATATTAATATTGTCAACAATCGTGAGTATGACCGAGGTGTAAAATATGTCCCCAACCCCTATGATGAATATGGTGTGGAAGAGGCAATCTCATTGGTGGAAAAGGCAGGAGTTGGTGAAGTAATTGCTATATGTGTGGGAAATGAATCTGCGGCAAACACCTTGAAATCAATCATGGCCATGGGGGTTCACCGCAGCATTCTGGTGAAAACCGATGAACAATTCCCCTCCAGTACTCTTATTGCAAAGGCCCTGGCAAAGGTAATTGAAACAGATGGCCCAGGCGATCTTATTTTTATGGGAAAACAATCTGTGGACAGCGAAGACATGCAGACCCCATACCGCCTGGGAGTTGAGCTGGACCTTCCCGTTGTCACGGCTGTAGTGGCCTTTTCTTTAGAAGGCTCAACCGCTATTGTTCAGCGGGAAATCGACGGTGGTGCAAAGGAAACTCTGGCTGTCAGGACACCATGTATCATCGGTGCCACAAAGGGATTAAACGAACCCAGATTTCCCAAACTGCCCGATATACTCAAGGCAAAGAAAAAACAGATTAAAACTATTGATATTTCAAGCCTGGAAATTATGGACGATGCAGGATGCCAGCTCAAAAGTCTTGAACCGGTTAAAGAGCGATCCAATGCCAGAATCCTGGAAGGAACCACGGAGGAGATCGTTACCTGTCTGGTGAAAATTTTACGAGAAGAAGAAAAGGTTATTTAAGGAGAACTCATGTCAAAGATAGGTGTATTCATAGAAACTGCGGATCAGGCTGTAAAAAAGAGTGTGCCGGGTGTGATTGCAGCAGCTTTA
>JAQICW010000437.1 GCA_027858355.1 Desulfobacula sp. | reverse complement strand
GAAGATTTTGGCTTTGGGGTTGAATTTAATGATCTTCATTACAGAGACCGTTCCCTTATAAGAAATTATGTCGGTTTTGCAGAACTGGATGATACAATTGTATCCATCCAAAATTCCATGAAAAATCTTTTAAGCGGCAATATGCTGCCGGTCACGGACCCGATGATCATTCAAGAGAGATTGAATGCAGCACGTACAAAAAATTTAGACTGCTTTATCCTCTCTTCAATCAAGGGAAAACCCTGCTCTGCAAAAATTGATTTTTACAGACAGGGCATTGTTTTGAATGACCTTGAAAAAAAAATTCATCCAAAAATACGGGTAATATATATAACCATTATTGATGGTCCCCTTCATGCCATCTTTGAGGGATTGATTTATGAACCCGGCCCTTGTCCTAAACTGTTTTTTCCGGAGCGTATATATCTTAATGACAGGAGGTGGAGCCGCAGAATTCCTTCAGAACAGGAACAAATGCTTTTGAGTGCTCCTCATTTGGATCGCCCTCAACTGAATTTTACCGTGCTGGATAAAAGTGAGGGAGGATGTTCAATCCTGGTTCCTAAAAACTGCCTTTATACAGTAGGGATGCGTCTTCCAGGTTTTGAGTTGAATATGGGAAAAAGTTCTGATTATTTTAAAGGGGCAACCATAAGTAGAATAAGGGATTTTAGTGATAAACACTGGCTGCTGGGTCTTCATTATTTTGATAAAGCACGCAGCCGTGATACATTTAAAAAGATAAATAAAAAATCTTTAAATTCCAATCTTTTTGATTCAGTAAAAAGATTTTCTTCCCTGGCATTTCAAAAAATAAAAACTGTTGTGGGAAACACGGAAATCCAGGTTCAGGATCGTCCCAATGTGGTTCAGTATAAAAACACCAGGGGAGAGACCGTGACTGCCCTGTTGGATGCTACTTTTGATCTTCATGGGGACATACCTCCTGTAGATGTTGCCGTAGTGATCGCTCCCCCTTTTCCCGTGCGCAAGGAGGTGTTTGGCCTTCTTGCCAGAACTCTTGTGGATAATTTTTATAGCAAGGGCAAAAACGCTGTTGTTTTAAGATTTGACCTGACCCATTGTCTGGGAGAAAGTGAAGTAGACCCGGAGATGGAGGCCAAGGGACAGCCATATTATAACTGGAAGTATTCAAATCTTGTCTCAGACATATCCGGAAGCCTCTCTTTTCTGGAAAGAAGATTTATCCCTGATAAACGAATTCTGATTTCATATTCTCTTTCCGCAATACCAGCCCGTAGGGTAATTGCAGACCAGAATACGCCCAAGGTGGATCAATGGATAGCTCCCTTTGGATGCCCGGACGGGCAGGACATGTTAAAGAACCTTTTGGCTGGAATGGATCTTTTTGCTGCCTATGTTCAAGGGAAAAAAGTAGAGCCTTTCCTCGCTTATGGTCGGTTATTCAACCCTCGTGGTTCTATACCCGATGCAATTAAAAACAAAATGGCATTTCTTGAAGATGCCCGTAATGATCTGGAAAAAATTCAAATCCCTGTAACCTGGATTATAGGAACCTATGATTATATGGTAACACGGGGGCGTGTTAAAGAAATGCTCAATGCTCCTGGAGGCGGTATTCGGGAGATAATTGAACTATCTACCGGGCATATTACCAGAACTGGTGCTGAAGCCATAGAATCCTTTAAACTAATTTATGAATCCATATCAAAACATCTGTTCAACACTTCTGTACAGGCAGTTGAACCTGATCTTGTAAGATATGAAAGGCAAAATCAAGCAGAGTGGGCCAGGAGCAGAAAAAACAAAACACGTGATATGAAAAAATTCTGGAAAGATCATCTGTTTGGAACCTCCAGTGAGAAGGAAGGATATGATGTGCTTTTGTATAATCCTGACTATGTTGAATTTATAGATAAGCATGTTGATTTTCTTGACATTAAACAGGATTTAAGGGTTGCAGACTTTGGATGTGGAACAGGCAACCTTTCAGCAGCCATACTCAAAAGCCTTTCCAATCCAGGTGAAAATTTTGAATTATCATGTTTTGATCTGGTTCCTGCTGCATTGGAAAAAACTCAAAATAAACTGGAAAAGATAACTAAAAACTCTTCTGCAAATAATTTTGAAACTATTAAAATTCATTATCAAACCCTTGATCTTGAAACAGCAAGGCTTCTATGTTTAAAGGAGTTTTTAGAAGGAAGCTTATACGGTATAAAGGCATTGCAGGGAAGAATTGAAGGCCTGAATGCCTCTACATTAAGAAAACTTGAAGCTAATTATAATCAAGAAATTCACGAGATCATCCATGGGAAAAATATAATTGCTAAAGAGTTGCAGAAATTATCTCCTGAAATGGATGAAAGTGAAGCTGAAGAGGCTTTGGAATTATCCATGGCCAGTCGGTTCCTTAAAAATAAAACCCTGCCCGGAGATTTGATTTCAAGCGGACGTTGTAACACTGCTGCTGATCTATGTTTCAAACATTTGATTTTTGGCAGTACCACCAGTCAGACCAAAATTAATTGTCCATCTGACTCCTTTGACAGGATAGGTGCATCCCTTGTCATTCCCTATCTGTTTGATCCTGAATCAATAATTAAAGAATTTTACCGTATTCTGGATAATGAGGGTGTACTGGTTCTTTCAAGCTTAAAACCAAATGCTGAAAGTTCAAAAGCCTATTTTGATGAAGCTCAAGCAATTGCAAAACGTGACGATTTAAATGAAAATGTGCGTGAAAGACTTTTGGACAGCTTAAGGGAATTTGGTGCATTTTTATCAAGATTAATTGAATTGGAAGACGAAGGCAGGTTTCATTTTTTTCCTGTTGATGAATTAATTAATCTTATCAAAAAAGCCGGCTTTTCAAATATTCATTTTATTGAATCTCTCGGAAATCCACCCTCAGCAGTCATTATTCGTGCAGAAAAAAGATGAAGAAAAAAAAAAAGAATAAAATTGATTCAGCTCCCTTTTTAAATGCTCGTTTTAAGGAGGAAAGTAGAGATCTGTTAGTTTCCAGGACGTATTATCTGTATATGATAGCTTCGGTTCTTTATCCAGGTTTTTCCGGTCTTGACTGGTTAACATATCCTGATAAGGCAATTTTCTTCCTTTACATTCGTATTGCAGTTGGAGTTAACTTTTTAATTTGTGCATTATTGCTAAAACTTCCTTTAGGAAAAAAGATGGTATTTCCAATTTCACTATGGGGGGGGTATATCTCCATTTTGGGAGTTTCAATGATGACAATTTCTTTAAATGGCTTTTTGAGTAATTATTATGTCGGTATTGTATTATTAATTTTTATTCCTGCACTTTTTCTCCCATGGAATCTCATTTCGACCTTATTATTTGGTTTTTTTTCCATTGCAACATATTTTACTCTTAATTTGACCATTGGATATCCACCTTCGGCAACTATAGTGAATGCATCAGGTCCATTTTTTTTCATGGGGTGGAGTTTTCTTTTTTTGGCTATTGCCAACATCCAAAATGAAAAAACCCGGCTCCAGAATTTAATACAGAAAATGCAGATTGAAAAAGCCAATGAGGATCTCAAGGAAGCTGCCCGCTCAAAAAAAGATTTCATTGCCAATGTCACCCATGAACTGCGAACTCCTTTGACATTAATCCGCGGGTGGACAGATTATATTTTACAAGGGGAATCCGGTAAAGTGCCGGAGAAATTATTGGGAATAATTAACAAGGTTGACCTGCAGACACTGAATCTGACACAAAAAATCAATGAGCTTTTAAAAGTTTCAAAATTTGATGCGGGAATGGAAACCCTTATTTTAACAAAAACTGATATTAATGCCAGCATTTTTCAGATTGTAACCAGTTTCAAGGGTATTACCGATAAAAGCGGCATTGATCTGAATTACTTAAGCAAAACAAAAATCAAAGATATTTTTATTGATATGGAAAAGTTCAAGGACATATTAAATAACCTGATTAGAAATGCCTATAAGTTTACAGAAAAAGGAGAGATTAAAGTTACTCTGGCACAGGCTGATGATCTGGCCATTATTCAAGTCAAAGACACGGGTATTGGCATGTCCCAAAAGGTTATTAAAAATATCTTCCAAAGGTTTCAGCAGGGCGATAGTTCAAAAACAAGAAAATACGAAGGCACAGGTCTTGGGCTGGCAATTGTCCAAGATTCTGTAAAAATAATGCATGGAACGATATCAGTAAAAAGTCTTGAAAACAGGGGAACAACCTTTACAATTAAACTGCCCATGGACATTGAAAAACGTGAGCCTGACTTTATCAAGGAAAGAAGAGTTGAAGACCGCCGTACAAAGCTCAAGAGTCTCGGTCCTGATGACAGACGGCAAAAAGATCGCAGAGTGAGTGATCTTGCCAAAATAGATGAGAGGGATATAGTAAAAATTTCAAGGTCTGAGAAAACCTTTTCCTCTGAAACAACC
>JAQICW010000033.1 GCA_027858355.1 Desulfobacula sp. | reverse complement strand
AGTTGAAACAGTTTGATATGGCACAGCAGTTCCCTCCTGAAAAATATCCTATACGGTTCTTTCTGGGGGATATCCGGGATAAGGACCGCTTGAAATGGGCATTCCAGGAGGTCGATTATGTTATACATGCAGCTGCCATGAAACAGGTTCCTGCCAGTGAATACAACCCTACAGAATCCATAAAAACAAATATTATTGGATCTGAAAATGTTGTCAGTATGGCTGCAGAGTGCGGAGTAAAAAAAGTGATCGCTTTGAGCACTGATAAGGCGGTGAATCCAATAAATTTATATGGTGCTACCAAACTTTGCTCAGAAAAGCTTTTCATTGCTGCCAATGCATTTGTGGGGGTTAAAAAATGTATGTTCAGTGTGGTGCGTTATGGAAATGTTATCGGCAGCCGGGGCAGCGTCATCCCGTTTTTTTTAAAAAAGAAGAAAGAAGGAGTCCTGCCGGTGACCCATCCAGACATGACGAGATTCTGGATTACACTTTCCCATGGAGTGGATTTTGTACTCAAGAGTCTTGAAATGATGACAGGGGGTGAGACCTTTATTCCCAAGATTCCTTCCATGAAAATCAAGGATCTGGCAAGATTTATCGGGCCTGAATGCCGCACTGAAATTGTTGGTATCCGAAAGGGAGAGAAAATTCATGAAACGCTCATCAGCCGGGATGAAGCCCGTAATGTTCTGGAAAGCAGGGATTTCTATCTGATTAAACCGGACAATGCTTTTTTAAAGAACAGGATTGATGAAACAGGTTTGAAGCCTGTTTCACAAGGATTTGAATATAATTCAGATACCAATCATGAATGGATCACAAAAGAGCAGGTCGAAAAGATGATAAAACCATTTAGAAAAGAGACTTAATGGTGTCTTTTGGACATCGAAGGTTGGAGAATAGCCGTACTTTATACGTTTGCGGTCGTTTCAGAATAGCCGTGCAACAATCCATGTCAGGCACTCTGTTTGAGATCGCCGGAAATATGCTTCCAACAATTTAGCTCTGCTGTATTAAAATATTGACGTTATGATGTCATGACGCTATAATGTTGCTATTAATAATTTGGAGGTATAGTTATGGCAACATTATCGAAACGTTCAACCATATATTTAGACCCAGCGCTTCATCATGCTTTACGGCTTAAATCTCTTGAAACATCTCGCTCGATGTCAGAAATAATTAATGAAGCATTGAGAGAATCCCTTGGGGAAGATGCTACAGATCTCGCTGTGTTTGATGAAAGAGTCGATGAGCCTTTGATAAGCTATGAACAAATGGTTAAGAGGCTTAAAAAAGATGGCCGAATATAAGATTTTTTTCAAAAATTCTGTTTGGAAAGATTTTAAATCTATTCCAGATAAAGATTTGACAAAAATTCTTACCTGTATTGAATCTCTTAGTGAGAACCCACATCCGCCCGGCTGTAAAAAACTAAGTGGTCAAGAAAGGTATCGTTTAAGATATGGGCGATACCGAATTCTCTACTCCATCCAAGGTAAAGAGCTTCAAATTTGGATAGTTAAAGTTGGACACCGCAAAAATGTATATTACTAAAGCGAACAATTTAGCTGCAATATTTTAAAAAACACGAATTGAATGTCGAGGCTATCAGAAAAGATGGTGAATATATTGATAAAGGAGAAGTAATGGTCAGCTTTAGAAATCGAAGTCTGGGGGAGGGTCATCCCTGTTTTATAACCTTTGAAGCAGGTGCAACCCATGACGGTGTTGAATCAGCCAAGGCCCTTATTGGCTTTGCTGCCAGATCCGGAGCGGATGCCATCAAATTTCAGATTTTTGATCCTGACAAGCTGGTGGCAGACAAAAATCTTTTGTTTGCCTATGACATCCTTGCCAATAAAAAAACCGGTGAAATCAAAACCATAAAAGAGCCGCTTTATGATATCCTCTGTAGAAGATATCTTGCACCTGAACAATGGAAAGAAGTTAAGAAATTCAGTGATTCTCTGGGCCTTGCTTTTTTTGCCACCATAGGATTTGAAGAGGATATTGAGCTTTTAACCGAGTTGAATTGTGATTCAATCAAGATCGCTTCTGCTGATGTTAATCACTGGCCCCTTATCCGTATGGCTGCAAGGACTGGCATGTGTATCCAGCTTGATACCGGGAATGCCACCCTTGGGGAAGTTGAACAGGCCGTTGAAATATGCAATTTTGAAGGCAATCAAAATATCATTATTCATAATTGCCCTTCAGGTTACCCTGCAATGCTTGAGAGCATTAACCTGAAAATGATCACAACGTTGAAACAGATGTTTCCTCAATATCCCATTGCCTATTCAGACCATACCCCGGGATGGGACATGGATGTTGCAGCTGTGGCCCTTGGGGCAAACCTTGTGGAAAAAACCATCACCACCGACAGGAGTATAATAAGCACGGAACACATGTTTTCCCTGGAACCGGGTGAGATGAAAGGGTTTGTCCAGACCATCCGGGATATTGAAAAGGCAATGGGCAATCCAAGACGAGTCCTGCATCCTGAAGAAAAACAAAAAAGAAAGGATATCCGGCGAAGTACATTTTTAAAACAGAATTTGAAAAAGGGTGACAGGATAGGTTTGAACCATGTTGAATTCAGAAGACCCGGGTTTGGCATTTCTCCCAAGCGCTTTGAATCTCTGGTGGGTATGAGGCTTGCTCATGATCTGCCTTCCTCCCATTTGCTTGCGCTAAAAGATTTGTACCTGTCATGACAACAATAGCAATCATTCCTGCCAGGGGTGGTTCCAAAAGACTTCCCAGGAAAAATATTATTCCTGTTTTGGGGAAACCTGCTCTTTTTTATCCGGTTCAGGCAGCATTGAAAACAGGTCTTTTTAACCAGGTGATCGTTTCCACTGAAGATGAGGAAATAAAACAGATTGCAGAAGAAAGTGGGGCCTGTGTCATGGAACGGCCCAGGGAACTGGCCCGGGATGAGTCAACTGTCGCCCAGACATGCCGGTATGTGATTGAAAGGCTTCATGACCAGGGGGTGAATCCGGAAAAATTCTGCTGTATTTATGCCACGGCTCTTTTTATCACCCCTGGAGATTTGCAGGGAGCCTTTCATCTGATGGAAAATTGTTCTGATACCGATGTTGTGATGGGCATTTCCAAATTCAATCTGCATCCTCTTCAGGCAATGGAAACAAAAGACAATGGTTTTTTGATACCAAAATGGCCTGAATATAACAACATACAGTCCCAGCACCATCCAGCGCTTCAGGCGAGCAATGGTACCTTATACTGGGCAGATACTTCTGTATTTTTAAGGAATAAGACTTTTTATGTTAAAAGACTGAGGGGATATGAAATCCCCTGGATCAGGGCCATTGACCTGGACACGCCGGATGACTATGAAAATGCCCGGCTTTTGGCGCCCTTGTTTTTAAATAAAATATGATAACCATAAATACAAATTTTGGAAAGCGGGAAATTGGTCCGGGGAAACCAGTTTTTATTATTGGAGAAATGTCTGGAAACCACAATATGGATTTCAGCCGGGCAAAAAAACTGATTGATGCAGCAGCAGATGCAGGAGTGGATGCGGTTAAACTCCAGACATATACTCCTGAAACAATGACCATAAATTGTGATAAGGAATATTTCCAAGTAAACGTGAATCAGGCATGGGCCGGTAAAACACTTTATGATTTATATCAATCTGCATATACCCCCTGGGAATGGCAGCCTAAACTAAAAAAATATGCAGAAACAAAAGGGTTGATATTATTTTCTACACCCTTTGATGAAACAGCAGTTGATTTTTTAGAAGGAATGAATAATCAGATTTATAAAATTGCATCTTTTGAAACCGGTGATATTCCACTTTTAAAAAGGGTTGGGAAAACCAAAAAGCCTGTTATCATTTCCAGGGGCCTAACATCATTGGATGAATTAAAATTTGCAATAAAGACACTTAAAGAGAATGGAACGCCTGAAATCGCAGTTCTTCATTGCATTAGTTCATACCCGGCAGAGTATGATCAAATGAATTTAAAAACCATGATTGATTTAAAAGAAAAACTCAATATGACCTTTGGTATTTCTGATCATACTTTGGGGAGTTTAATACCACTAACGTCAGTTGCTCTTGGAGCCTCAATTGTTGAGAAACATTTTACCCTAAAGCGAAGTGATGGCGGTCCTGATGCCGCATTCTCCCTGGAAGAAGATGAATTAAAAGATTTGGTTATCGAGATTCGGAATCAAGAAAAGGCTTTGGGTAAAATCAGCTATGAAGTCGGAAAAAGGGAGAAAGAAAACCTTGTTTTCAAGAGATCCATTTTTATTGTTGAAAATATAAAAAAAGGTGAGACATTCACAGAAAATAATATTCGAATTATCAGACCCGGGTATGGGCTAGAACCCAAATATTATGAAGAGATACTGGGAAGCAGATCAACCCGGAATTTAAATCGGGGAGAGCCGTTAAAAGAGGAACACTATGGATAAACCATCGTTGGTTTGCCTTTTCTCCAGGGAACTTGGGTTATGGAATTTAAAAGGTATCATTGAGGACAGCACATTTGAGGTCAAAGCCATTGTTACACATTATTATGAG
>JAQICW010000293.1 GCA_027858355.1 Desulfobacula sp. | reverse complement strand
CAGTCAGCTCAATGGCTTCTTCCTCTGAAATAAAAAAATAATCCGCTCGTCTGGAATGAATCATTTTAAGCATCTCGATATTTTCAGCGTTTGTCATCATCTGATTTGGTTTTAATTTGGAAATCATTGTATCGATAAACTGGCCATAAGAATATCCATTTTTCCTTAACAGGGTGAGTTTATCATCCTGAAAAGCCTTTTCCAAAGGTCTGCCGGATATTAAATTGTAGTTGTCTGCCCGGGCTAAAGCTATGGTTAGTTTATCCTGATAGATGAAATATGTATATTTTGCAAATTTTTCACGTTCTGAATTTTTAAACCAGCCAATGAGACAGACCCTTGATTTGTTGGCTTTTAAAATGTCAAGCTGGCGACTTGCCGGAGTTTTTTCCCATTGGAATTCAATACCAGCCTTTTTGAAGGCCAATTTGGCTGGATCAGCACAGATCCCATAGACACCTAACGGGCCGGAAGAATAATAAGGAGATCTTTCGTGATAATGCATTGTTATAACATCAGTCGATGTCAACGGGACAGACGGTTCTATTAGAGTCAAAGAGGATGAACCATGGGGAATAAAAATCCTTCCATACAATGCAATAACAGCGATAACAAAACACAAGAAAGGGATAAGAACTCTTTTGAACTTCATTTTAAAGGATACTTCCTTAACTATATAATTTTTTATATCTTTATTTATAGCAAAGCTCTACAGACGTCCAACTATTTTGTCAAATGATATTCAAGTCTGTGGATGAGAATAAGCGGAATAATACATCAGGGCCTGCGGTAAGCTCTTTTGCAAGTGCTTTAATCACGTCTGGTTTTGGTGGCCTTTCTTTTTCTCTTTCGATTCGGCTTAAATATGCAGGGGAGATGCCAATTTTACCTGCAGTTTCCCGTAAACCAAGATCCTGGGCTAATCGAAGCTCCCTAAGTGTATCACCAAAAGTTTTCATCTAACTCCCCTGAATGTGCGATTTCCATTTATTTTTATATGTATCTCAATGTTTAGTGTTGTGCAACACTAAATTTGAATGGCATTTTTTATACTTTGATGGCATATTTTAGTTGATTCTTCCATTACTTCTTCCTATAGTACAGAAATTCTGGCAATTCCATACCAAGCAAATGAACACCTTTAAGAGAGGTGATATGCAAAACGAAGAAGTGTTGAAAATCAAAGATCTGGCAGCCTTGCTCAAAGTCGGGGTAAAAACGATTTACTTAATGGCTCAGGCTGGAGAATTGCCTGCATTTAAAGTTCGAGGCCAATGGCGGTTTTTCAAAAAGGATATTAATAAATGGATCGAACAGCAAAAAACGAGAACTCAGGATTTGGAAAGTGAAGAATGAACAGAATTGAAAATTCCCGCCAGTGGAGGTTTGAAAATGAGTAAGAAAGGCGAACAGACAACAAAAACGATACCTGCGGGATACCTGCTTGACTATATATCCGGCAAGCAGCTCAAAGAGACTAAAAAAGGACTGGTGAGGCAGCGTATTGTCAGGGCCTTAATTCATGAATACGGCATTTCCCCGGATGATATGGAGGGAGACTTTAAGGTTGATAATTCTAAAAAAACAGATGTCGCCATCTTTCACCATGGAACAGATCATACCATTGAAAATATCAGCCGAATTATGCTGTGCCGACCAGAGCCCAAGATTGGTAAAACTGCAGTGCGGATTCGTGATTTCGATCAGGCCACAAGTGATTTAGAAGCCCTTGAAAAACTAATGCAGAAAGTTGAATCCTGTCAATACGGGCTTTGGACCAATGGACTTGAGTTTTTCTTTTTGGAAAAAGAAAAGAAACGATTCGAGACCAAGTGTAACCAGATTGGGGACTGGCCCATGGCTGAAGAGTCCATGGGGACAAAAGATGTGGTGTCTGATGCACATACTCGTATTGCGGATAATGAAATGCTGAAAGTAACTTTCCGTCGCTGCCATAATTTCATTCGCGGGAATGAAGGAATGCCCAAGGATGCCGCGTTTTGGCAATTCCTGTATCTGATTTTCTGCAAGATGCATGATGAGACGTTGAAGCGTGGGGAACGTCGCTTCTGGGCCGGCCCAAAAGAGCAGTTTGACGCTGAGGGACGTAAAGAGATTCGAAGGCGAATCGAACCGCTGTTTAAAGAGGTAAAGGCCAAATTCCCAAGTATATTCAGAGGCAATGAAGAAATTTCACTCTCTGATCGCGCTCTGGCATTTATGGTTTCCGAACTTGCCAAGTATGATTTTACTCGCACAGATATTGATGCCAAAGGGGTAGCCTATCAAGAAATTGTAGGAACCAACCTGCGCGGAGACAGAGGACAATATTTTACCCCGCGAGGGGTTGTAAAACTTGTGGTGCAGATGCTTGACCCCAAAGAAAATGAACGGGTTCTTGATCCGGCCTGTGGCACCGGAGGATTCCTGGTTGCCAACTTGGCTCACATGCTCCAAAAATTCAGAGAAGAAGAAGGCACTATCGCCGGAGCTGAAGACACCTTGGAATTTTTCAGCATCCACAACAGACTGAAAGAGTATGCTGGTGCAATGGTCTTTGGATCTGATTTTGATCAGTTCCTTGTAAGGGCTACCCAAATGAACATGGTCATGGCGGGTGACGGTAGAGGCCACCTTTATCATATGAACTCCCTGGAATTTCCCAACGGTCACCTTCAAGATAAAGAGGCAGCCAAAGAGATCCCCTTCAACAGCATTGATGTGATGATGACCAATCCACCCTTTGGGTCTGACATTCCCATTACAGATAAAAATATTCTCAAACACTACGAACTTGCACACAACTGGGAATCGGATGGTGAGGGGGGCTTTAGGAATAGCGGTGTTCTCAAAAAAAGTGTATCGCCTGAAATCCTTTTTATTGAGCGCTGCCTTAAATGGTTGAAACCCGGAACAGGGCGGATTGGAATTGTGCTTCCGGACAGGGTTTTGAGTAATCCGGCTGCCGAGTACATCCGCTGGTGGATAATGCGTGAATCACATATTCTTGCCTCTGTCGATCTCCCGGTTGAGGCGTTTATAGCAGAGGCCAACATGAATATTCTGACCAGCCTTCTTTTCCTGCGCAAAAAAAGCGATCAGGAAAAACATGCGGAAGCTATGGGCGGCATGGAAGAGTATCCTGTTTTTATGGCGGTGGCGGATAAGGTTGGTATGGACCGGCGCGGCAACAAGCTCTATAAACGTACACCTGACGGTGAGGAAATCATTGAGGCCAGGGTGTCCACAGAAAGGCTCAGAATCAATAAACAATGGGTTGAAAGAACCCTGACCAGGAATGAAAAGATCGAAGACAATGATCTGCCGGTAATCGCAGAAAAATACCGGGAATTTTGCAGAGAATATTGGGGGGATGCATGATTACCAGAATCGAAGCCACCAACTACCGTTGTTTTGACAAATTAAACGTTGATTTATCTGAGTTTGCCATTCTTGTCGGAGCGAATGGTGCCGGAAAAACAACACTGCTTGATATCCCCAATTTAATCAGTGAATGCCTTCAAGCGCAATATGTCGGGCAAGCTTTTACAGTGAAACGACCAGGGTTCCCACCACGTTGTTCATCCCTTGATGAACTGATTTTTCAGGGACAAGGAGATCACTTCTCCATTGCTTTGGAAGCCAACCTTCCCGAACATGTTATTGAAACCCTGGTCCCTGTCATCAACACAGTTGACCAGCAAAAAAGAAAAAAATGGCTGAGTTTTATAAGATATGAAATACGATTTGAGATATTCAACAAACGAGAACTGACGATTACAGATGAACATCTGTTTCTTTTTTCAGAAAAGGATCAGCCGGAAAGAAACGGCATTCGAATATATGGAGAATATCCTCAGAAACAGTGGCGCACGATTCTAAGACGGACCTCAGGAGAGCCAAGCGGCCTGCGTGTGGAAAGTCAAAAATCATCAAAAATCAAAAAAGTATCTGTTCCTCAGACCCTTCTTTCATTGCCAAAGGTTAAATTTGAGGCTGAAAGTGATTTCCCTGCCGCATCATGGTTCCATGATCTAATTTGCAAGCAGAGTCTGTTTTACCAGCCGGATTTAACTTTGCTCCAAACGGCCAGCCCTCCGGGGTTACCTGAAGCGATAATGTCTGATGCAGCAAATTTGCCCTGGCTTGCTCTTGAATTACAAAAAAATGAAGAGCGGTTTCAGCTTTGGGTTGATCATATCCGAACGGCACTGCCTCAACTTAAATTCATCAGCGTAAAAGAGCGGGAAGAGGATCACCATGCATACTTTGTGGTGAGCTATAACGGCGGGTATGAGGTGACATCTTCAGGATTGTCTGAAGGCACATTGAGAATTTTAGCCCTGACTCTTCTACCCTACCTGAACAACCTGCCGTCGCTCATCATTACCGAGGAACCGGAGAATGGGATTCACCCTCGTGCTATTGAGTCGGTGCTTCAATCCCTTTCCTCTGTTTACGATTCTCAGGTTTTGGTCAGTTCCCACTCACCCATCGTATTGGCACAGAGTAAACTCGACCAAATACTATGTGCCTGTTTGGCTGACAACGGGGCCGCCTCTGTTGTTAATGGCGGAAACCACCCTCAATTAAAGGATTGGCAGGGTCAGGTTGATCTTGGTGCCCTGTTTGCTGCGGGAGTTCTGGAATGAGAGATTGTATTTTTTTATTGGCAGATACAAATATGGAAGCCGCGTTTAAAGGATTTCTATGCCGGGATCAATTCCACCAAAGTCTTCAATGCGGTACCTTTGATTTTGATATGAGACAGGATTTGGTGGTAGCAGCCGGTGCCAATGATCCTGGATTATATAACCGTGGTCATGAAATACTGAAACCGTATATACAAACCCATACCCATGCAGTCCTTGTATTGGATTCAGAATGGGCCGGCTCTCCAGGCGCAGAAGCCATTGATGCCAACATTTCGGCCAATTTATATCAATCGGGCTGGAGGAAGGATAATTGCAGAGTAATCGTCATTGAACCTGAATTGGAAAGCTGGACCTGGCAACGAAATGATCATGTTGCCAGACACCTGGGTCTTGCCTCTGCTTCAAGCTTTCCCAACGCCATTGCAAAAAATGTTTGGCCGGATGGCCAAGCCAAACCCGATCATCCAAAAGAAACCCTTGAAGCTGTCCTGAGGACCAATAGAATTCCCCGGTCCTCTTCAATTTACAAGAATATAACCAGCAGGGTTTCTGTGGATGGATGTGAGGATCAATCTTTTCAATTATTGCGTACTACTTTACAAGCTTGGTTTCCAGTGGAGGGCTATTTATCATGAAAAGGCAAAATTATCATAAGATTCACGATAAATATTCTCTCTCAACAGGCAAATCTAAAAGATTCATTGAAACTGACGAGGTGTTAGTATGAATAAAAAGTTTCAATGTAAAACTATCCCCAGCAGATGGCTGGATAAAAATGGACGACGTCTCGATTGCGGTCCATACATGTCTGGGGCAATTGAGGCGAAAGAATTACTAAAAAGGCATGCCACAGAACCGTTAATTAAATTAACAGCCGGATATAAGAATGGAATTTTTAATGGACCACTGTTTCCAAGAGTTTATGTTAATAATCCATCAAACGGAGTTCCTTTTCTTGGAAGTACAAATATTTTAGAAACTGATTTTTATAATATCTCTCTTTTATCTAATAAGCAAGTTGAGGAAAATCCTGCTTTACTTATTGAAGAAGGCTGGACCTTAATCACCTGTTCTGGAACAATTGGCCGAATGGTCTATGCCCGGTCCAATATGGCAGGTATGGCAGGTTCTCAACACTTTATGAGAGTTGTGCCAGATACAAATAAAATTCTACCCGGGTATTTATTCTCCTATTTATCAGGAAGGTTTGGAGTACCGATTGTTACCTCAGGAACATACGGAGCCATTGTTCAACATATTGAGCCACATCACATCGCAAATTTACCAGTACCACGTCTTGGAAGTGTGGAAGACCAAGCTCATAATTTGATTCATAGGGCGGCAGATCTTAGATCATCTGCGGACTCATTAATTCAAGATGCTACCAATGATTTGATAGAGACTCTTGATTTGCCACCTTTGCCGACAAAAAGCGTTTCGAATTTAGCTTGTTCTTCAATTAGTTCGGCGAACTTGCGATGCAGGTTGGATGCAACCTTTCATTGTCCCTCTGCAATTGTTGCAGAAAACGCGGTGAAGAATGGAAAATTTCCAGCAGAGAAACTTCCCAGTGTTACTGACAGACTTTTTAAGCCGTCAATTTTTAAAAGAATTTGGGTAGAAAACCCTGAATATGGGAGACAATTTATTAGCGGATCAGACGCTTACCTTTATGAAGCAAATGAGCTTAGATATGTAAGTTACAGAACACCGAACTTTAATAATTTTATTGTCAAAAAAGGTTGGGTTATTTTTCAGGCAGCTGGGCAAATATATGGATTATTTGGTAGTCCAATTTATGTGTCTGGATGGCAGGAAAATATTTTTTGTGCTGACGATCTCTATCGCATTGTCCCAAAAAATGAAATTGATGGAGCGTATATATATCTTTTTCTCAGAACACCCCATGGAAAAATATTGATTAAAAGACAAGCATCAGGAAATAGTATCCCTCGGGTTTGGGACCCCCATATGATGAATTTTAAAATACCATGGCCTTCACTTGAAATTAGAGAACGATTTGCAGCTCCAGTAAGAAAAGCACATGATCAAATTTCCGAAGCTTTGACGCTTCAAAGACAAGCTATTGAACTTGTAGAAGAAGCGATCAAAGCAGGAGGTGGCTAATGCCCAGGGTGATTACAGAAATCAGCGGTACCACTGTCAATGATGCAGAACGAAAAGCCATCGGCCTTTTGCGGGATCGCTTGCCAGACACTTGAATGCTTTTTCACAATTTTGAAATCTGTAAGGGTATAGAAGTGTTTGAAATTGATCTGGCAATCATCTCTCCCCATGCTGTTTACCTGGTTGATGTAAAAGGCACCCATGGCCTCATTAACGAAGAAAATAAATTGGAAAATATCCCTCCTTTTTCTTTGTATTTTGAAATGGAAACCTGTAAAATAGGTTGACAAGCAAGGCTCTTCAGGTGTATTATTTCTTCCTTAATTCAATGCGGAGGTGCGCGGCTCACTGGTGGGGCCCTCGGACTTCAAATCTATCAAGACCATTTTCAAGAGAATCACTCAAAACGCAGCCATAACAACCATTCCAGCCCTTTTAAATTTTTTATCAGTTTTAAATTATTTCTACAGAAACCTTCTTAACCCGCATGGTTATGCCGGCTTTCAGCTTTTACCGGAAAAGTCCAGTTAGGACTCCGCCCCAGACTCACGTCTGGCTTGCGTTGGGAACACACCGGCACTCCCAAAAGTCCCGGGGGAGACCCGGGGAACCTCGAATTCACTTTATATTTTTTTTTCTTTATTAAAAATCTGAACAAAATGATAGCTTAGTTTTCCTGTATTTATGATGCAATGATAAGTCCCAATTCAACCATATTAAATAAGAAAAAATGCCATTGCCCCTGAGGATGAAAAAATACAGGGTACTCAATTTAACATGGCCGATGACAACTATATTGCGGTTGGTTATTTTTGAATTAAAATGCGGAATAACAGGGATAGTTTTGGGTAATAAATCAATTCAAAAATGGAGTCTGCCCTGTAAGTAGTCCTCACTGCCTGCCAGTTCTGAATTCCTGAGTCTTTCTTTTTGAAGCTGTCGCTGCATTAGAAATTTTAATCGACCCTATTGATACCATCCTTAAACGCTAATGGTTAAAGAACAATCATAGATTTTTTATTGAAAATA
This sequence comes from Desulfobacula sp., assembly GCA_027858355.1. Next base: position 3,879 of record JAQICW010000293.1, on the reverse strand, counting down.
AAGTGTGTTGCTATTATTTTTATATATTATGATGTTAATTCCAAAGCATTGGCATCAGACGCAAGATGTTGTGCGCTACAAAAAAAAAACAAAAATTATTGTTTTCATGTTATCGTGCTCACCTCAATCAAACAAGGGGCTTCATATAAACATAGTTAACACCTTGAAATTTAATCATTTTTGATTTATTCGGGTAGTTTTGGACAATTTGAATCTTAACTTTCTGTCAAAAGTTAATATTGAAAATGGATGATTATATATAAAAATTACTATCAGAAAATATGTTCGTTAAGATTTGCAGGAAATATCATTGAATTTTAACGAGGAACTTTGCCGTCCAGCCCGTTCGGGTCGACACCAGTGATTGGTTATGGATTTGCATTGGTCAGAAGGGCATCAATCTTATCATAAACAAATTTTGGTTCAATCATTTTCACATTCCCATTTTCATCTGGCAAAATGTAATATCCAAATGGACCGCTATCGGTTTTGTTGTCGGGGTATTGATATTGATGCCATGCGAAGTTAATGTTTCTGAGCCGTTTCCCCTTGATACAAGCCTGAAATTTGTGAACGGCAGTACTGTGTTTTTGGAAAGCCCCAAAGAGAACCTTATAAATTCCGGTTCCCTCGATCTCTATAGTGCAAGCACGTTCAAATTTTATGAGTTCATCAAAAAAGGCATCTCTGAATTCAGCGGCATCCTTGGTGAACTGTTGTATTTCTCTGAGTTTTCGCGGAATGATGCTCGCAAAAAAGGCTGTGATCAAAATGGGCAGCAAGATAAGGTAGAGTTTTTCTATTTCCAATTTTGACCCTCCTTCTGCGGAATCTTATATTGTTTTTTTACGTAATCCCCATGCCCAGGCGGGTACAACAAAACATTAAACACTTAAAAAAATAGAGCTACAGTTTAAAGTATTTCCAAAAAAACATATTAATCCTTTATTTATAACTTAAAACCATCACCGTACTTTTTTTGACCCTGTCCACAACATTAGACTTACTCTTTGAAGGTGAAATCAATTTATCAAATATTTCAGGCAGAGTGTCCAGCATAGCCTGGGCATATGTACTTTTGACAGCATAATTGACATTTTGAGGTAAACTGCCTGATATTTTAAATGTTGTTTTTGCATCAAGCATTGCCATAATTACCCCTAAAATATTGCCATTTTCATCAAGTAAGGCTCCTCCTGAATTTCCAGGCTGGACAGGAACACTTACCTGGTAAAGCCTTAAATCATCTTGAAACCCGGTAAGACTATTGACTATTCCTTTGGTAATTTTTGCATTTACTCCCTGTAAACTTGGATTAGGATAACCAATTGTAAAAACTTCTTGCCCCATCTTGGCAGATCGTTTCGATGAAAATGCTATTGCCGGGAAGGAACCGTTGTTTTTTAATAATGCCAGGTCGTTGTTTGGATCATCCCGGACAAGAGTTGCAAGGTAAGTTTTGCCATTGACAGCAATTTTAATTTCGTCTGCATTCTCAATCACATGATGACAGTTTAAAATATATCCATCTTTTGTGATAATAAAACCGGTTCCGGAACCGATAACCTTTTTACTAAAATCAAGTTCTGGTAGATTTCCAATTTTTACTTTTTCCGTATGTAATATTGAAGATTGTTGTTCTATTTTATATTGGATTTGGGTGGCAAGCTCTTGGGCTTCAACTAATTGTTGAGGTGTTAATTGTTTTGCTGTGATGTCTCTGTTTTTTGCAGCGTTGTTATGTCCTTGTGCTGCTGCTAAACTTTCCCAAACATAGGCAATTTTATAATTTTGAGTAGTGCTTTTACCCTCATAATACATTCTCGAAAGATTAAATTGAGCATTGGCATAACCCAGCTCAGCTGATTTTTTAAACCAGTAGACAGCTTGTTTATGATCCTGAGTTACTCCTTTGCCATAATAATACATATCCCCCAGACCAACCTCAGCAGAAGTATGTCCCTGCTCAGCTGATTTTTTATACCAGTAAAAAGCTTGTTTATAATCTTGAGCTACTCCATATTTGCCATCTCTATACATATTCATAAGTCGCCACTGAGCAATCATATGCCCCTGTTCTGCTGATTTTTTAAACCAGTAGACAGCTTGTTTATGATCCTGAGTTACTCCTTTGCCATCTAAATACATTTGTCCAAGACGAAACTGAGCAGAATCATCTCCTTGCTCTGCTGATTTCTTATACCAATAGATGGCTTGTTTATAATCCTGTGGTACTCCTTCTCCTTGATAATACATAAATCCAAGATGAGTCTGACCATCAACATGGCCCTGATCAGCTGATTTTTTTAACCAGTAGAAGGCTTGCTTATTATCAAGACCTATTCGATGGCCATTATGATACATTTTCCCAAGATTATTCTGAGCGTCTGCATTCCCCTGTTCTGCCTTTTTTAAAGTATCTTCAAACTCTCCACAAAAAGCAGAAACAACGCTGAGTAAAATCAGTATTGAAACAAACAGAAATCTTTTCATTATAACTCCCTATCGAATGTGAAGGTAACGCCACTGTTAATGGGTTGACAGAGGAGCACAGCGGTTTTGCCAATCCTTCTTAAACCGTTTATTGGGCGTCACTTTCGTTCATCCAATCAATAATCAATGAGCAGGACTTCAACTGCTCGTCAGGATCAAGCTCATTCAACTTGTTTGCCATGTCTCGGTATTTCTCTGATAACTGTTCTTTCGTTGCAGTAACCACGTTGAAGTACATCCAGAGGATCAGACCCTCTGCTCCAAGATCATCCTTAACGAGGTCTGTATAGGAGGTGAGGGCCAGTGTTAGGAGGTTCAAGTTATCGACTTCCTGAAGGGGAATATGGGCTTTGCCATCACGATCTGCATGCTTGAGAAAGTTTGAAACCTTGTTCCTCTTTGTCCACCATTTCCGTGCTGTTTCTTCTGGAACGGTCACCCTGATGTCTTCGTACTTCATCGACTCAGTAATAGGGAGTTGCTCTGCCATCTGCTGAATCCATTTCATCGCTTCTGGATCATCAGTGAACAGCTTCGGCAGTGTGCCGCGTCGGTAGTCGCGAACAACATAAAAAATATTGGTCAAGTAGTAGTCACCGACTTCATCGCGTCCTCTCTCCCTTTTTAGATCGGCAATTATTCGGTACGCAGCTGACGCAACCGTATGAATCACAAGCTCGTCCTCGCCTGCAAAGAACATTCGAATGGCTGCGCGGAGCTGACGCTGTGCTGCGGCTATTTTTGTTACATGGAGTTGTGCACTCATCATTTCCTTTGTAATGCCCAACGATTAATTATACTGACCTGTTTATTATGTAAATTTGAATGCTATTCGACCAGATTAATAAAAAATCTGGTTCAAGAGCTCCGTATCAATATTTCCTCTGCCTGTAAAGGTATTTTATAAAATCAATTTTAGAGAAAATATAATTGATTCAGGAAGGATCTGCCAGAATGTTTTTTATTGGAGATAAAGGCCCAGAATTAAAACTTAGGAATGGATACAAAATAAATTGAGCATAATCAAGCTTTTCCCGGTATAGCTCTATAATTCCATTGCCCCAGATAATCATCGAAAAGGATTCTCATATTTTCTTTAAAATTATCAGCATATTTCCTTCCGGTCTGATAGATTTTTTTTATAATGTGGGCTTTAACTTTTAAACCTGTTCGCGTTGTTGTATTTTCAATCAGCTCTTTGACATAATCATGGCTTTTTAGAATGACCCCTTTTAAAGATCTTGTAATGTGTGGGAATAAGATTACACCGTAACTATCTCATATTGTTACACAAAAGTCTAGATTTTTGTAACTATCTGATATTTATATATTTTTGATCATTTAAATGAATTTCTATTCCTTAACATCGATATTCTTAATATATAC
>JAQICW010000276.1 GCA_027858355.1 Desulfobacula sp. | reverse complement strand
CATTCGTCCGTGTAGCGGTCATCTGTAAACTCTATGGGAATGATGGAGGTCAGGTGGGGTGGGGCGTGGGTTGCCACCTGAAGGCTGGTGAATCCTCCGTAGGAAATACCCATCATGTTCACATGGCCGTCGCACCATGCCTGGTCTGCAATCCACTCTATGGCATCATATCCGTCTTCCTGTTCCTGGGGAAGGTACTCATCCGTGTTAATACCTTCAGAAGCCCCTGTGCCCCGGACATCAATTCGTATACAAAGATAGCCGTTTTCAGGCAGATAAGTTGCATAGCGCCGGGCTGCAACATCCAGTTCGTCTTTGCGGTAGGGGGTGTATTCAATAACCACGGGCAGACTCTCCCCGGCTTGAATCTGTTGAGAAAGATAGATGTCACTGGCCAGTTTGATTTTGTCCCGCATGGGGATCATGATGTTTTTAACCCTGCGAACCTGGTGATTGAGGTTCATGGGCAGCGGTTCTGATTGGTTTAATAGTTCTTTTAACATGAAAAATGCCTCCATCTATCCTAGTTTACCGGTCAGGGGATATCGGCAGGCGACACTGTGACCGGCAAGGGGATATATTGTTTCAGGGGGCGTGCTGCTGCAATCTTCCCGGGCAAAGGGACAGCGGGGATGAAACTCGCACCCCCCTGGTCTGTTGATCAGGCTTGGGATCTCTCCTTTTAATGCCAGTTTTTTCTTTTGCTGGTCCGGGTCCGGGTTGGGATTGGCCGAAAGTAAAGCGTGGGTATAGGGATGCAAGGGCTTTGCAAAGATATCGTCTGTCTGGCCCGATTCCACAAAACGGCCCAGGTACATTATGGCCATGCGCTGGCTGATATGCCGGACAATGTTCAGGTTGTGTGTAATGATCAGAAAACTGACACTGGTCTCTTTCTGGAGATGGTTCATGAGGTTTAAGACTTCTCCCTGGACCGAGACGTCCAGTCCCGCAGTGGGTTCATCAGCGATAATCAGTTTGGGAGACAGGGCCAGGGCCCTTGCCACGCCAACACGCCTGGCCTGCCCCCCGCTCAATTGGTGAGCATACACGTCTGCAAACGAGTGGGGAAGTCCCACCATGTCCAAAAGCCGGTGGGCTTCTGCCCGGTGGTCTTTAAGAAAGATGTTGTGTATCCTGAACGGCTCGGTTATCAGGGCGCCCACAGTGAGGCGGGGGCTTAATGATCCCACGGGGTCCTGGAACATCATGGCGACATTCCGTCTGACAGGCTTGAAGGCCCGGTCGCTCAATCCATTTATTTTTTGCCCCTGGAAGCGGATACTGCCTTCCTGGACCAGAGCCAGGCCTATTACAGCCCGGGCAAGGGTGGTCTTGCCGGCCCCGCTTTCACCGACCAGGGCAATTGTCTCGTTCGGATCAAGCCTGAGAGACACAGAACAGACCGCATCGATAAAAGGGTCCCTGTCCCTGTCTATAAGGGCCTGGAGTGCAGATTTGGTTTTGAAGCGGACCTTAAGATTTTCAATTTCTAAAAGCGCTGTCATGCTGATCTACTCGGGCAATGGTGGCACCTGGCAATGTGACTTTCCTTAATCAAGGAGAAGCCAGGTGCTGTGGTAAAGCATTTTTCCATTGTTTGCCTGCACCGGCTCTGGAAGATACACCCAGGTGGAGGATGGACCAGGTCTGGAAAATCCCCGGGAATTGTAGGCAGAAACCGTGTCTTTTCCCTGATTCCGGCTGGATCACATTGTAACAGGGCCTGGGTATAGGGATGAGCGCTTCGGTGGAAGATGTCATGGGCCGTGCCCTCTTCAACGACTTCTCCGGCATACATTACCACAACATGGTCGCAGAATTCTGCTACCAGTCCCAGGTGGTGGGAGACGAAAAGAATAGAACAGTTGATTTCCTGCTGCAATTCCTTGAGGCGTTGCATGATCTGGGACTCAAGGGTTGCGTCCAGGGCTGTGGTGGGTTCGTCTGCCATGAGCAGGGCTGGTCTTGATAAAAGAGCCATGGCAATGGCTATCCTCTGGAGCATCCCTCCAGAGAAGTGATGGGGATAATTTTTCAGACGATCGGCTGTATCAATCAGTCCCACTTTGTCAAGCATGGCAATGGCTCTTTGTCTTTTTTCATGCCTGTTTATTTTTTCCCGGTACTGGATGTCGATCATCTGGCGATATATGGAGTGAACCGGGTTGAGGGCGGTCATGGGATCCTGAAAAATCATGGAGATTTCAGATCCCCTCAGCTGCCTCATTTTTTCCTGGGACAAAGAGAGCAGATTCTGTCCTTGAAAAAGAATGGTTCCGCCTTCAAACTCTGCATTTGCGGCCAAAAGCCTGATGATAGCATAGATCAGTGTTGATTTGCCACAGCCGCTTTCCCCCACAACACCGACTCTGGATCCTTCTGGGACATGGAGTGTGACATCTCGAAGTGCCTTAAGTTTTCCCCGGCTGGTATGAAAGTTCAGGTTAAGTCCGTTGATTTCCATGAGAGGCTTTTTCATGTCTGGCCTATATATCTTTTTTGAGTTTTGGGTCAAATATATCCCGGAGGGATTCCCCCAGGAATGTAAACCCCAGGGTGGTCAAAATAAGGGGAACTCCACCTGAAATAACCAGCCAGGGGGTGTTGCGGATAAAAGAATAGCCATCATGCAAAATACTGCCCCAGCTTGGAGTTGGAGGGGGTACACCAACACCTAAAAAACTTAGACCGGCTTCTATGGTCACCACAACCGGGATGTCCATACTGGCCACAATGAGCAGGGGACCGATAATGTTAGGAAGGACGTGCAGCCACAATATCCGGAACATACCGGCGCCCATGGCACGCTCTGCTAATATAAATTCGTTGTAGCGCATCCCCTGGGTCTGGGTCCGGGCAATCCTGCCGTAAACCGGGAAAGTGGTGATGACAATAACAATAATGACAGTGTTCAGGCTGGGGCCCAGAACGGTTACCAGGGCCAGAGCAATCATGATCGTTGGAAAGGAACGAAAGGTGTCAAATACAAGGATTATTACCTTGTCCAGCCATTTGGATCCATAACCTGCAATAAGGCCCAGGGTTATGCCGATGCCCATGGCCAGGGTGATGGTGATCAGGGCTACTTTTAAGGCGATTCTGCTGCCCATGACTACCCTGGAGAAGACATCCCGCCCGAGTTGATCCGTCCCAAGGAGGTGATCTAAAGATGGCGGCTGCAGGCGGTTTAAGACATCGATCTGACTGGGGCCATAGGGAATGATCCATGGAGCAAACAGGGCCGTGGACAGGATCACAATAACCAGGAAAAATCCGAAACACCCCAGGGGATCCCTGAAAAGCCTGAAAATATTTTTTGTGAAGACAGATACACCTGGCACTGGGAGGGGAGTGGATGTCGGTTCAGCCATGGTTCAGATACCTCTCCTATAAATTTTCCCGGATTCGGGGGTCAAGTCCGGCTGTGAGGATGTCGGTCAGGGTGGTGCACAGAACAAAAAGGACTGAGGTCACCAGAACGCAGCCCATGACCACTGGATAATTCCGGGTGATGACCGAATCATAGATCAGTTTGCCGATACCGGGTCTGGCAAAGATGATCTCTGCAAAAACAGCTGTGGACAAAAGATGGCCGCTGCCAACCCCCAGCAGACAGATGGTCGGCAGGATAGACACCATGAGTGCGTAACGGAAGATGACCAACCGTTCCGGCAGCCCGAAAGCCCTTACCATGCGAATATGATTTTCACCCATAACTTCTAGCATGGATGCCCTGATAAGTCTTGCAATGTAGCCGACCCAGCTTAATCCTATGGCAAAGGCCGGCATGAGCAGGTGAATAAACTGATCCCAGAAATCCCCTTCTGCTCCAACCCCAATGGCCGGCAGCCATTTGAGCATCACAGCGAAAATGAGCAGGGTGTACACCGAGACGACAAAGGAGGGGATAGCGATGACACTCACGGACAGGATTCCTGTCAGTTTGTCCATACGGTTATACCGGTTGATGGCAGAGTAACAGCCCAGGGGCAGGCCAAGGATGATGGCCCATCCGATTCCGGTCAGCACAAGGATAAGGGTATAGGGAAGCTGATCTTTAATGATGGCCGCCACGGGCTGGTGAGAGAAAAAGTCCCAGCCCAGATCGCCTTTCAAGGTGTTGGACAGAAAGCTTGCCACCTGGACGATAAAGGGGCGGTCAAGCCCCATTTTGGCAAACAGGATCTCTTTCATTTCCGGGGTAGCCCTGGGGCCCAGTATGACATTGACCGGGTTTCCTGGAATGATGTGAATCAGGCTGTAGAGGATGACCACGGCCAGGATGACGATGAGAATCGCCAGTCCCAGCCGTTTGATCAGGTATGTGAGCATATGGCAAACCCCTTGATTCTATGACTTTTTAAAATACTGCAATAAGGGCATTCCGTCAGGTCGTAAAGCCGGTTTGATGGTATTACTGTAAATGACTGGATTGGCTTCATGGGTGATAAAGCGGTATGCCCCGGATTCTTCCATCAATTCCTGCATACGTCTGTACATTGCACACCGTTTATCCTTGTCGGATTCGCTGATAGCTTTCTTGTGCAGACCGTTGTATTCGTCATTGTTAAAACGTTCCCAGTTCCAGATTCCGATCTGATCCTTTGTGAACCATTGGGCTGCGTAATAGGGATCAGGTGCACTGGAAAAGCGGTTGAGAACCAGCTGAATTTTTTTCCAGCGGTCTCCCTTGCTGTCGTCGCCTAATGACCAGAATGAACCGGAGTCATGGACATTGATCTTGAGCTCGATTCCTGCCTGGGCCAGGGTGGACTGGATAACCTGGGCAGTTGTTACATAAGCCTCCTTGTTCCGAACATCCAGGGTCAGGTTGATGCCGTCGGGATGTCCTGCTTCCTTTAAGAGCTGTTTTGCCTTTTTAATATTGGCTTTTGGAGGAATCAGAGCATTTTCACGATGGCCGCATAACCCTGGAGGAATAATCCCGGTGGAAGGATTGGCAACACCAAAATAGGCTGCCTGGAGAATAGAGGGGACATCAATGGCGTACTGCACTGCCTGGCGTACTTTTTTGTCTTTGAGTTTCGGGTTGTCTAGATTCATGCCAACCCAGACATAGAAGAGGGAGGGATACTTTTTTACAATTGAATTTTCAGGAGGATTCTTTTGGTATCTTTCATAGGAGGAGATGCTCATCCGAGTAAAGGCTATATCACCGGCTTCATAGGCGATCTCAGCCGTCTTTTCATCATCAATGGGAAGGATATGAATTTCATCAAAATCCGGCCGGGGACCCTGCCAGAGTTTGTTTCTCTTGAGCACGGTCCGCTGTTTAGGTTTCCACTCCTTGAAAACATAAGGACCAGAGCAGGCCGGTGGTTCGTAGGTGTATTTTCCTCCCACGGACTCAACGGCTTTTTTTGAAACTATATTTCCTGCCATATACGGCAGCGTTGTCATCCACAAGGCCTGGAAGGGCTCTTTCAGGACTATCACCCCGGAATAGCGGCTGGAAACCTTGACCTGATCCAGGGGTTTCCAGTCTCCCTGAATCGGGGATTCAAAGGAGGGGTCAGCGATTCGCTCAAAGGAGTATTTGACATCCTCGGCAGTCATCTCTCCAAAATTGTTTGTGTATTGGATGCCTTTCTTGAGGGTGAATTTGATGTGGGTGGGATCGGTTTGTTCAATGGATTCAGCCGCATCAAGCTGATAGCCCCATTTGTTTCCCGGTTTATAGGAAATCAGTTTTCTGTAAATACATCCATTGACATTTTCATCGTAGAGGTTGGCTGCAATACCTGGATCAAGACAGGTGATGTCCCCGTAGTCCCTGACCTTGAGGATGCTGCCCGATGCAGACATGGAAAACCTGGGCCACAGAACCGGTCCCAGAGCCAGGGTAGAAGAAAACATTGAAATTTTGAGAAATTTGCGCCTGTTCATAAAAGTTTCGTTTTGTTGGTTTTCATTCCAAGACATCTTTATCCTCCTTTTAAATTAACATTTAAAAATTTTTGTGTTGTCAAGCATTAAAGGTGAATAGTCACGGTAAATTTGTTCTAGTGAACAACTCCATGAGAGGCTTGGCTATTCCGAGTCATTTTCAGATAATCAAAGAC
>JAQICW010000270.1 GCA_027858355.1 Desulfobacula sp. | reverse complement strand
TTTTAAGGGTTTATTCCCATTGACTATGTAATATGAGATGTGGTATAATTTGCTAACTACAGGCTATATTGACCAATAGTTGAATTATTTTATCAAACATCCAGGATGCCTTGGGAGGGTAAAATGGTTTTATCTGATCAGCAACAAAGGGGAGGCAAGCATTTTTCAATACCTGAAACAATAGGGCAGTCTGAGGCTTTCCTTGAATTCCAGGAACTAATATCAAAGGTGGCACCCATTGAACGTCCGGTTCTGATTCTCGGGGAACGCGGCACGGGCAAAGAGCTTGCAGCATCAAAAATACATTTTTTATCAAAGCGGTGGCAAAAATCTCTTGTAACATTGAATTGTTCAGCCCTGACATCAACTCTGATAGGTTCTGAGCTGTTCGGGTATGAAAAAGGGGCATTTACCGGTGCTGCTTCCCGGCAGGCAGGCCGGTTTGAGAAAGCATCCGACGGTACGCTTTTTCTGGATGAAATCGGGACAATCCCCATGGAGGTTCAGGAAAAAATTTTAAGGGTGGTGGAGTATGGCAGCTTTGAACGGGTAGGCTCCTCAGAATCTATCCATGTTGATGTGCGGATTGTGGCAGCAACAAATGTGGATCTTTTTTTGATGGTGCAGTCTGGTGAATTTAAGCAGGATCTTCTTGACAGGCTTTCTTTTGAAGTGATTTATGTGCCTCCCTTAAGAAAAAGAAAAGGGGACATTCTGGTTCTGGCAGATCATTTTGCAGCAAGGATGGCATTTGAACTTGGCCGGGAAGAAATACCCAGGATTTCTTCCCAGGCATTAAAAGCACTTGAGGATTATCCCTGGCCTGGAAATATAAGGGAATTAAAAAATGTTATTGAAAGGGCAGTATATAAATCTTCTACAGATACAATTAAAGAGATTTCCTTTGATCCCTTTAATAATCCCTATGGGGATGCTTTGGAAAACAAAATAGCAAGAAAGGAGAAAACAAGGGATGAATCTCATCTGGATTCGCTTATTCTGGATGAATCAAATGTCGGCGAGTCAAGTGATATTATAGGTCATATTTTGGAAAAGCCGTTTAGGCAAGCTATTGCCGAGTTGGAATTCCATCTGGTATCAAAGGCTTTAAAGGAATGCCAGTTTAATCAGAAAAAAGCCGCAAAAAGGCTTGGGCTTTCCTATGATCAGTTTCGGGGGATTAAAAAAAAGTATGGCAACAGGGTTTGATGGGAAAAAGATTTTGGTTCATCATAATGAACAAATTGATTCCACCGCGGGGTATTTTTTAAATTATGCCAAACCCCCTATACACAGGATTTATCTATATTCAGACAACAGGTAAAAACAAGTTGACCAGTATAGTTTCATCCTGTATTATAAGCGCTGCCGTGTTCATAATGGTGAACTGTGTTAAATGCAAATTGATTCAATACCTTTGAAAAGGTGAAGATGATAAGAATGGAGATCTTTAGCAATGGATTTTAAAATGCTCATAATCCATCCGGAAAAATGCAATAATTGCGGGGACTGCGAAACAGCCTGCATTAAAACCCGTACAAGTTTAACCAGCCTTGGCCTGTCCTGTATTCGAATCCTGAAGGACAATGAAGAAGAGGAATTCTTTTTCCCCATTGCCTGCAAACAATGTGAAAATCCTCCCTGCATGGCAACCTGTCCTAAAGAGGCGATTTATCGTGAGGATGAATTGAACCTGGTCTTGATTGATCGTCAAAAGTGTGTGGGATGCGGAATGTGCGTATCTGCCTGCCCTTTTGGAGCAATGAAACTGGATAAACAAAAGGCCAAATCCTATAAATGTGACCTGTGCAAAGGTGATCCTGAATGTGTGAAAGTTTGTGAACCAATGGCCATTGAATACCTGGATATTGAAATGCTTAAAAGACCCAATATGGTTCTATTGGCTGGTAAGTTGGCCCGGTTGGCAAAGCCTTAAAGAGATTTAAGAAGGAACCCTAGGAGATAATGACATGTCCTTTTTTAAAGTAAATGAGAATTGTAATGGCTGTCTGGCCTGTGTGCAGAATTGCCCGGCAGGCGCATTGAATTTTTTTGATCAGGAAGACAGTCGGAAGATAATGCATAATATGTCTCTTTGTGCCAGATGCGGTCACTGCTGGAGAATCTGCCCCCAGGATGCCGTTGAATTTAAAGTTTTGCTCACGGGTAGATTTGATCTGGTAAAAACATTGGATCTGGTTCATTGCAAGGTATGTGGAGAACCCATTTATACGACAGGCCTGGGTGCGACTGTGTCAAATGATACCCAAAAGATCATTGAGCCACTGTGCCCGGATCATAAAGGCTTTGAACCTGTAAAGGTATGGAAAAAACTTGCCTCCAAAAGGACTTCTCAATAGGAGATAATGTATGATAGTCGGAGAACTTAAACCAATTGAAGAGATTATAGAATCTGTAAAAGACTTTTCAAATGTTCTGATAGTAGGGTGTCAAACCTGCGTGGCCGTTAGCCTGACCGGTGGTGACAGGGCTGCAAGATCAATGACTGAAGCCCTTGCCCATGCTTTTAAAGAGAGTAAACCCCTTCATGTTTTTGAAAACAGCATGCTGGAAAGGCAATGCGAAAAAGACTGGATCAAACCATTTTTTGATCTTCCCCAAGGCGTGGATGCCATTTTATCACTTGCCTGTGGTGCAGGTGTTCAGACCATGGCAGATATATTTAAAGGCATTCCTGTTTTACCTGGCTTGAATACAACCTTTCTCGGTGCCCAGGATGCGCCCGGTGTATTTAATGAAAAATGTGCGGGATGCGGTGATTGTCTTCTCGGGTTGACAGGTGGCATATGCCCCATTGCCAGGTGTGCCAAACATCTCCTTAACGGCCCATGCGGTGGATCATCAAAGGGGAAATGCGAGATCAGTATTTCTTTGGGCCGGGATGTTGAGTGCGCCTGGCATTTGATTGTTGATCGTCTCAAAGAGCTTGGCAAGCTTGATAATTATGAAAAGATAAGTGAAGCTAAAAACTGGACTCCTGGTGGTGCCGGCGGCCCAAGACAGCTGATTCATCCCGGAGAAACACCGTTTTAAAAAACCAAAGTCAGCCAGGATACCTGGATTCTTTTTCCCTGGGATTCAGAGTCACGATTTGTTGAACCTATTGTTGAAAATAAATAAAACCTGCCCGGAAGATCAAGTCATACTCCGGGCAGGTGATCTGATCATCTTTTTTTATCTATGATATTTCTATGGGCCATCAATCTGATGGCATTTATTTTAATAAATCCTTCTGCATCTTCCTGGTTGTAGCCGCCCTCGATATCCATGGAAGAAAGATCCTGATCATACAGGGAAGAAGGGCTTGTACGGGCCACAGGGTATGCAGTTCCTTTATAGAGCTTCAGGGTAACTTCACCATCAATGACTTCCTGACTTTTATCAATGGCCACCATGAGAAATTCCATTTCTGGGCTGAACCAGAACCCATTATATACCAGTTCTGCAAATTTGGCAGACAGCATGTCTCTTAACCGCATTACTTCGCGGTCCATGGCAACGCCTTCAATGTCTTTGTGGGCTTCGTGGAGAATGGTGCCACCAGGGGTTTCATATACGCCCCTTGATTTAATTCCCACAAATCGATTTTCAACCATGTCAAGTCGTCCGATTCCATTTTCTCGGCCCAGTTGATTGAGGTATTCAAACAATTCAAGGGGGCCAGTTTTAATTGTATTATTTTCAAGATTCGTGACTTTAACCGGGATGCCGTCCTTGAATTCAACTTTAATCTTTGTGGGTTTGTCCGGGGCTTTTTCAGGGGACACGGTATGGGAATAAATGTTTTCTTCGCACTCATGGGCTGGATCTTCAAGGATGCCTGCTTCATGGGAAATATGCAGCAGATTGTCATCTTCGCTATAGGGTTTGGATGCAGACTGTTTTGTTGGGATACCGTGTTTTTCAGCATACTCAAGAAGATCGGTTCTCCCCTTGAAAGCGTTTAAAAATTTAGCGTTTTTCCAGGGTGCAATCACCTTGATTTTTGGATTCAGGGCATAGTATGACAATTCAAACCTGACCTGATCATTTCCTTTCCCAGTTGCGCCATGGGATACAAACTGGGCGCCTACTTGTCTTGCAATCTCTATCTGCTTTTTTGCAATGATGGGGCGGGCAATGGCCGTCCCTAAAAGGTATCGCCCTTCATATATAGTGTTGGCTTTATAAACGGGAAAGATATAATCTGTGACAAATTCTTTTCTCATATCTTCAATAAATACTTTGGATGCACCGATTTTTAATGCCTTTTGTTCTGCAGCCTGAAAATCTTCTTTTTGGCCGATGTTGGCCATATAGGCAAATACTTCATAGCCTTGTTCCAATAACC
>JAQICW010000172.1 GCA_027858355.1 Desulfobacula sp. | reverse complement strand
ACGGTATCAATGTGGGCATCCATGGCAATCAGGTGTTTTCCAGTACCTATATACCCAAGTATGTTTCCCATGGGGTCGATCTCGACTCTGTCAAAGCCTACTGCCTCCATTTCCTGCTTGATTCGCTGCACAACTTTTTTTTCATCACAGCTCTCACTGGGAATGGCTATCATGTCCCGCAAAAAGGCTGATATTTGTGGTTTATATTCTTCAGCCTTTTCCATTACTTTTTGAAAATCAAGGGTCATTGGTATTACTCCGTTAATTTTTCTGAATCATCAAAATTAGTTCTGCATTTAATATTTTTCAGCCTTTTCAAGCTGTTTTGCCAATTTGATCGAATCAATGACCTGACAAGGTCAAGATCTTTTGTTCTCATGGCATCCAGGATACGGCCATGTTCATCCATGGATTGCCTGGCAATGGTGTACCCTTCAAAATACGTCACCTCCACTCTCCGGCTTTTTATCTTCAAATCTTCCAGGATATTTATCAGTTGGGGGTTTTGGGAGCACTGAATATAAACATCATGGAAACTGGCATCGGCCTTATATGCTTTGACAGGGTTTTCTTCTACCAGGGCCTGGCCAAGAGCTGTATTGGCATCTTTCATTTTTTTGAAATCAGCCTCCATAAAATATTCCATGGCCTGTACTATAGCAAGCTCTTCAAGGTTCCATATTATGGGATAAATCATCTCAGGCTCTTTGACAGATACCTGGGCCACCCGGGTCCACCGGTTGGCAGAAGACTCTACCAGGCCCTTGTCTTCCAATCGTCTCAAAGCTTCTCGAACCGGGGTCCTGCTTACTCCCATATTTTCAGCAAGTTCTTTGTCCAGAATTTTTTCTCCGGGACGGAGTTCTCCTTCCATAATCCAGTTAAGCAGGGTGTTAAAGACTTTTTCCCGCATACTGGAATGACTGATGGGATTGTTGTTTATTGGAACCGGCATGGATAAAGCGTTCTCCCTGTTAATAATTTCTGGTTATTTTAAATATAATCCAACATATTGGATGTGATATATCACTTTAAATCTGGTGTCAATAGCTCTTTTTTTTTATCTGGATATTTGCCTTAAGAAATTTTACATAACCCGTTCCAGGGTGATCGCCTTACGTCCGCTGGATGGATATTGCTACAAGCTCTAACCTGAAGATCACACGTAACCTGAAGGTCACACGTAAGATTACTTTCGCTGACCGCCATGAACTCGCTCATTCTTCGCTCAAACACCATGGCGGCTTAACCGCTATAGTAATCAAGAGCTTGTAAGCCATGATCCATAATGCTCCAGTAAGGCAATCACCCTTCCACTGGAATGTATAGCAAGTTCGTAAATGCTTTTTTGCAAGATAACGTCCAGAATTTCCAGTGGAGAGGCAACTTCAAGCATTTATCATTTGACGCAGCACATAGTGAAGGATTCCCCCGTTTTTAATATAGTTGATTTCAATATCCGTGTTGAGTTTGACAATAACATGGAATATTTTTTCTTTGCCATTTTTGATGGCTTTAACCGGTAGAATACCATTGGGTTGGATCTGGTTTAAATTACTTATTTCAAAGGTTTCATCTCCTTTGAGCCCTATGGTTTCAAAGGATTCTCCATCTTTGAAAATCAACGGCAGAACTCCCATCCCCACAAGGTTGGACCTGTGTATTCTCTCAAAAGATGTAGCAATGACAGCCTTTATTCCTAAAAGACTGGGGCCTTTGGCTGCCCAGTCCCTTGATGAACCCGTTCCATATTCCTTGCCCCCGAAAACAATAAGGTCTGTTTTTTCATTTTGGTATTTTTGGGAAGCATCAAACACAAATTCAAGTTTGCTTTCGGGAAATTTAAGGGTGAGACCGCCAATATCGGAAACAAGTTGGTTCTTGATCCTGATATTGGCAAATGTGCCCCTCATCATGACTTCATGGTTTCCCCTGCGGGAACCATAGGAATTGAATTCCCATGGTTTTACACCATTTTCAACCAGGTATTTTCCTGCTGGATAATCCACAGGGATGGCGCCTGCAGGAGAAATATGGTCTGTGGTGACTGAGTCTCCCAGTACAAGAAGGGCCCTGGCATTTTTGATATCCTCAAGATCTGGCAGATCCAGGGGAAAGTCTTTGAAAAAGGGAGGGTTCCTGATATAGTTGGAATCTTCATTAAACTTGAAGGTGGTGCTTTCATCCACTTCAAGTTCCTGCCAGAGCTTGTCACCTTTAAAAATGTCGGTATACTGGTCTTTGAAGAATTTTTCCTGAACATAGGTTTCGACAAAATGATTTATTTCATCAGCCCCGGGCCATATATCCTTCATAAATACGGGACTTTTATCCTTTGAAAATCCAAGGGGTTCTGATTTAAAGTCGATGTCAATTCTTCCTGCAATGGCATAGATCACCACAAGAATGGGCGACATTAAAAAATTGCCTATGACATCCTGGTGTATCCTTGCTTCAAAATTTCTGTTACCTGAAAGTACAGACATGACATCCAGGCCATGGGTTTTAATGGATTCTTTAATAAACGGATCAAGGGGGCCGCTGTTTCCGATACAGGTCATGCACCCAAAACCTGTATTGTTAAAGCCAAGTTCCTGGAAATAGTCCATTAACCCGGAACCTTTAAGATAATCAAGGACCACCCTGGAACCGGGAGACAGAGAAGGCTTCACATACCAGGGAATGAACAATCCCTTTTCAACTGCCTTTTTGGCAGCAAGTCCGGCACCGATCATGACATAGGGGTTGGATGTATTGGTACAGGATGTAATGGCGGCAATCACCACGCTTCCATTGGTCAGGGCCTGGGGTTTGTTTTCTGGATGGATTTGAATTTTTTTTCTGTTTTCAAGATCAAATATTTGGGTCACCCTTTCTTTTACAAGGGAAAGAGAGATTCTGTCCTGGGGCCTTGAGGGACCTGCAACAGAAGTTTCAATTAAAGAAAGGTCTATGTTTATTTTTTTTGAGAAATGGATGTCATCATCATAGGTATTAAAGAATCCACAAGCCTTGCAATATGCTTCAACAAGGGCAGCTGTTTTGGATCGATTTGTTTTTTTAAGATAATTTAGCGTATGCTCATCAACGGGAAAGAAACCGGCTGTGGCGCCATATTCCGGGGACATATTGGAAATAGTGGCTCTGTCTGTCAATGTAAGATGCTTTAAGCCTTTTCCCGTGTATTCAACAATTTTTTCAACCACATTTTCTTTGCGAAGGATATTGGTCACATAGAGAGCAATATCTGTTGAAGTGATCTGTTTTTGTGGTTTGCCAATAAAATTGACACCAATGATTTGAGGAAGGTTCATGTAATAGGGCTGGCCCAGCATGACAGCTTCAGCTTCAATACCGCCGACGCCCCAGCCAAGGACACCTAACGCATTGATCATGGTAGTGTGGGAATCCGTTCCAACCAGGGTATCAGGAAAAGCCAACAGGCCTGTTTTGGTTTGTTTTGTTGAGATGACTTTAGCAAGGTATTCAAGGTTAATCTGGTGGCAAATTCCTGATTCCGGAGGGACAACTCTGAAATTGTCAAAGTTTTTCTGGGCCCATTTTAAGAGCTGATATCGCTCTTTGTTTCGTTCATATTCTTTTTGAGCATTTAAAAAAAATGAATTTTTTTCTTTAAAATGATCTACCTGGATAGAATGATCAATGACCAGGTCCACAGGGACCAGAGGATTGATTTTTCCGGGATCAAGGCCGGCTGTTTTGAGGGCATCCCTCATGGCGGCAAAATCAACAACAGCAGGGACTCCCGTGAAATCCTGCATAAGGACCCTTGCAGGATAGAATGCAATCAATTCAGAAGTTTTTGTATCGGTTTCATAGAATTTTGCCGCAGTGACAATGTCTGACCATAGGATGGTTTTAGAATCCATATTCCGCGCAAGATTTTCTATCAGTACCCTGGCTGCATAGGGCAGGCGATTGATCCTGGCCAGCCCCTTTTCTTCAAGTAAATTGATATTGTGGACGATATACTCCTGGCTGTTCAGGACAAGCTTTTGTTTTAAACTATGATTGGTCATTTGCCAGCTCCTATGGGGGTTTTTGTTTTCTGCCTTATTTTTTTCATTAGCTCAATTTTAGGAGTTGCCAGATTTGAGTAAGTTACCTTTGACTATCCCAGAAGAGAAGAACTGGATTTTCGTTTTCTTGAAGATATACCCTGTCCGATAATCCATCCTAGCAGCAAAACACCAACTCCAGATAGAAACCATTTGATCATGCTGGTTTTAAAAAGGTTTTTATTTTCCTTTTTCAATAAAGCAAGCTCCTGGGAAAGCGCCAGATTTTTTTCTTGATACATCTGGTTTTCCTGAACAATCTTTTGAATGTTTACAGTATTTTCGATCTGATCATTGGATTTTATATCTTTGTCTGAAAGCAAAGTGTCCACATTTTTTTTTAAATCTGCTTCAAGTAAGCTTAATTCGGAAATTTTGTCTTTAAGGTCGTTGTTTTCCTGTTTTAATTGATCAATGATAAGTGTTTTCGGAAGTTCAAAAATAATAAATTTTTTTTCTACCCAGCCTATTTCCTTGGATTCAAGCTCAACTTTATAGAATTCATTTTTTTCTTCCAGAATAAAGACAGGGTCATCGCTTTTTAATGGTTTTATTACAGCAGAAGCACTGTCCGGCTCCTGTCTGAAATTTAATATCAGACGATCTGAAACATAGCCCGTTTTAGCCCAGCTAAGCGGTGGTAATAAAAAAAGTATCGCTATAAAGATCATAAAGTAAAAAAGTGATTTTTTCATCTTTTGTCTGCCTCCATTGGTTTCATTGCTTTCATAGCAATCCTTGTACTATTTTACAATAAAAAACTCTTGCAAGTATGCGCACAACAAGAGTATCAATACAAGTTATGAGGTTAGAAATTAAAAAATTGTTTTCAGGCATTGGCAGCCGGTATGCATGTACACACCGGGATCTGTGGGCCTACAAAAATTTGAATGGAGTAATATTATGACACACCATAACGATCACGACCACGATCATAATCATGACCAACGCAATTCCAATGATCATGACCAAACCCACAACCATGACCACAATCATTCCCACGATCATGGCCATACGCACCCCCATACCCACGACCACGGTCCTTCACATGAATTAACTTTTGAACAAAAGCTGGAGAAATTGTTTTCCCATTGGATTGATCACAATGACAGCCACAAAGATACGTTTTATACCTGGGCTGGTCGGGCAAAAGAGGCAGGACTTGATAAGATTGCTGCAAATATTGAAAAAGCAGGAGAATTGTCCCAGGAAGTCACCCAACAGCTTCGCGAAGCCTTAAATAAACTTAAGGGATAAGGACCTCCCTGATTCTTTCAAGGGCCCAGTCAATGTCTGGTTTTGTGATGACCAGGGGTGGAGAAAACCGTATAACATTTTCATGGGTCTCTTTGCACAAAAGACCCTTTTTCATCAGTTTTTCACAGAAAGATCTTGCGCCGCCTGCATCATGTTTCAGTTCAACACCGATAAGAAGCCCTTTGCCCCTGACTTCTTTTATATAAGGGCTTGGGATTTCTTTTAGTTTTTCCTGAAAATAATCTCCCATTCTGGCAGCATTTTCAATCATGCCTTCATCAATCAGAACTTTGAGCGCCTGTCTTGCCACGGCACAGGCCAGGGGATTCCCGCCAAAAGTGGAGCCATGATCACCCGGAAGAAATACTCCCAGGACCTCAGCATTGGAAAGAACGGCTGATACAGGATAGCATCCACCAGATAAGGCTTTGCCTATTAATGTGACATCAGATTCAACCCCTTCATGTTCTTCAGCCAGAAGTTTTCCCGTTCTGCCGAGCCCCGTCTGAATTTCATCAAATACCAGAGCAACATTGTTTTTTGTACAAATGTCTCTGATGTCTCTTAAATATCCATCAGGCGGAACAATTACACCTGCTTCACCCTGGATGGGTTCCACAAGAAATGCTACAGTGTTTTTATTTATGGCATCTTCAAGAGCCCTGGCATCTCCAAAAGAAATAGCTTTGAATCCAGGTGTAAACGGGCTGAATCCGTCCTTGTATTGTTCTTCAGTGGAAAATCCGATAATGGTCAGGGTCCTTCCATGGAAATTGTTTTCGCAAACAATGATTTCAGCTTTGCCTTCAGGAATATTTTTTGTCCTGTACCCCCATTTCCTGACAGCTTTAATAACTGTTTCCACAGCTTCAGCACCGCTGTTCATGGGAAGAACCATATGGGAATTGGTCAGTTTGCAGATATCTTTATAAAACAAAGAAAGCTGATTGTTTCTGAATGCCCTGGATGTGATACAGAGTTTATCAAGCTGTTCTTTCATTTTTTTGATGATTCCGGGGTGGCAGTGGCCCTGATTAACAGCAGAGTAGGCTGCCAGACAATCCAGGTATTTGTTGCCTTCAACGTCCCAGACCCAAATCCCTTTACCTTTTTCAAGAATAACATCCAGGGGTTTGTAATTTTTTGCCCCAAATTTGTTTTCCATCTCGATAATTTCTTTTGTATCCATTTGTATCCCCTTTTTTTATTGTGTTTTTACCCATAAATTGACAAAAAAAATACAATAATGCAAGCCTGACCTTATAATAAAGTGCTATAAAAGTTAAGAAATTGAAATTATTATTTTTTGTAATACAATTGAGATATCAGCATTCCTGCCAGCATAAGAACACATCCCAGAAAAGCACGTCCAGAAAGAATTTCATTTAAAATCAACCATCCACCAATGGCAGCAAATACGGCTTCAAGACTTAAAA
>JAQICW010000019.1 GCA_027858355.1 Desulfobacula sp. | reverse complement strand
GATGTATACATCCAGTGGAATATCAATTGCTTGCCGGATGGAAGATAAGATGGGTCGGGAAACATCGCAAACGGGATTCAGCGAATTGGCACCCATACTTTCAACGACTTTTGCACCGGCTGCGCTACCGCACCCGCCGAATACAGAAAATTTAAAAATGGTTTCAGCAGGAATCAAACCTTCTGCCCTCATTTTGTTAAGTAGAAACAACACCCCTTCGTCATAGACAAGAAACCCTCTGAATCCTAAGTCGATACTCCTCATGATGTCGGCAATATGATAAGAGACATTATCTGATCCCCGATGACGGGGGCCCTGAGCCTGGCCTTCGGAAGTACAGGATTCCTTGGCACCGGCGTCCCATGCTTTTCGATGACCAACAGTCATAATGGTTTCAATATTCGCCTCTTTGGCCATTTGGGCCATATCTTTTAATTCATGGGCATCACAATATGTGGAACCTCCAACTGCTGCAATGGCCCGGTGAATAACGACATTCCTTTTGTCCGCCTCTTTGATCATGGCCGCCATTGTGGAAGCCCGTTCAACACCTGCAATTTCGATTCTGAAATTTGTACCATCAGCAAATGCTTTGCCGGATGCAGCCAGTTCATATCCGTCCCTACCCGGGATTCCCTGTTTTTCCATAAAATTTCTGATTGTATTTAGTACATCACTCATGTGATTATCCTTTTTTTAAATTTGTTATAAGTTTGTCCAGTTCGCCATCAACCATTTTATAGGTATGTTCCGGCCCTGGAAATTTGCCTTCCTTTACATCATCTCTGTAATCTGAAAAGGCTTTAATCGTTTTGTCTGCAAGGTTTTCATATTTTTTTACAAATTTTGGGGTAAAGGCCTGAAAAACCCCTGCCACATCGGAAGAAATCATCAACTGACCATCGGCATCAATACCAGCTCCGATACTGTATACCGGGATAGTTAATGTTTTCCTGATAATATTACAGACTTCTGGGGGTACCGCTTCCACCAGCACTGAAAAAGCGCCTGCTTCTTGAATCGCTTTAGCATCTTCAATCAGTTCAAGGGCGGCATCTGCCGTTCTTCCCTGAGCTTTGAACCCACCTAACTGGCCTGAACTCTGTGGGGTCAAGCCGATATGACCCATTACCAGCATCCCGCCGTCCGTGATGGCCCGGATTTGACGACAAACCCGTTTGCCACCCTCAAGCTTGATGGCGTCCACACCAGCTTCTTTATGGAATCTACCGGCATTTAATACCGCATTTTCAATACTGACCTGATAGGAAAGAAAAGGCATATCACCAACGATAAATGTATTTTTTGCAGCTCTTCGAACCGCTTCTGAATGATAAATACATTGCTCCATGGTAACAGGTACTGTGCTTTCATAGCCATAAACACACATTCCCAGTGAATCTCCGACCAGGATCATATCCATGCCGGCTTTTTCTGCAAAGGACGCGTTCCAGTAATCATAAGCAGTAATCCAAACCGCT
This sequence comes from Desulfobacula sp., assembly GCA_027858355.1. The sequence continues at coordinate 3,162 of JAQICW010000019.1, read as the reverse complement.
TTTTCACCGGAATCCTTCATTTTCTGAAGTTCCCATCTTGTTAATTTTTTCTTGTCCATTTTGCCCCCAACTATAATAGTGATAATATTTTAATTAATTTTTGTCATATATTACGAGACAACTATTTTCATTACGTGACACTTATTTAATTAAAGAAGTCTTTGGGTGTTGTCAAGAATTATTTTTAATATTTTTTAAGAAAAAACTTGATAATGGATCAAGGAATTCCCATCATATCGGATAATTCGGAAGCTGCCTGCAAAATATCTGTTTTTATTTTTTCAAGTACCCGGTGGGTCTGTCTTATTGAAGGCCCAGAAATGCTCAGTGCATAAGCGGGATAGGAATTGTGATCAAAAATTGGAGCGCCAATACAGCGAAGCCCTATACTCATTTCTTCGTCATCAATGGCATATTTGTTCTGCCGAACCTTTGACAGTTCGGAGAAGAATTCCTTTTTGTCCGTGATAGTATTTGCGGTCAGCTTTTTAAATTCAATGTTTTCAAGGTAGTGTGCCAACTCGTGATCCGGGAGAAACGCCAGGATGGCTTTACCAAGACCGGTGCAATAGGCTGGGGCTTTATCGCCCAGCGCAGAATCCATTCTCAACACCTCAAGGCTGTCAATCTTGTCGAGATGGATGATTTCATTGTTCTTAAAAAAACCCAAGTTTATGGTTTCCTTATATTTCATGGAAAGCCTGTGCATATAGGGTCTTGCTATTCGACGGATTTCGAACCGGTTGGCTACCTTTGTTGCCAGTTTCATGATTTTAAGAGTAGGTTGATATTTATTGTTTTCATTTTTTTCAACATACCCAAGATCCTTTAATGTGGAAATGAACCGATGGCTTCCGGCTCGATTGGTATCCATCAGCCTGGCTGCCTCACTAACGCTCAATTCTCCATGTTGGATCAATAGTTCAAGAATTTTGATCCCCTTTTCAAGGGAGGCAATTGTATAGTACTTATTTTCTGTCATCCCAAATCCTTTTTAGATGTTGTCATGTATTAAAATACGCACAGCCTGCATCCGTGACAAAATATGAATGTTTCCTGTTTGATGTCAAGCTTAATTTTACAGGCACAGTGATTCCATAGTAGCGTCATACAGATAGTAGGATTGAAATTTATTCCGATGGTTTTAATTTTTTGGAGTTTTACTTGACCACATTCATCATGAACAGATATAGTTTATTGCACAATGGGATCTACTAAAAATAAACTGCTGATTTTGGCCAGGGATTCGGATTCTTACGCCCGGATTCTTCGGGATGCTGATATAGAAAGACTTGAAGTACATGCCGTTGACACCCCGTACGAGGCAGAGATGTTTTGTGAAGAGGTGAACATTGTCCTGGGTGCGCCGGATTTAATAAAGCCTATTTTGCCCCGGATGGAACATCTTGAATGGGTCCAGTCGACCTGGGCTGGGGTCCGCCCCCTTGTGGAGCAGGGGTGCAGAAAGGATTATCTGCTTACCAATGTCGGGGATATTTACGGCCCTCAAATGGCGGAATATGTCTGCTGCCATATGCTCATGCATGAAAGACACTCCCTTGAACGCTTCTTCTCTCAGCAACATAAACAATGGGATAATACTGTCCCGGGACAATTAAGCGTAATAATAAAATGTATTAAGAGCGGAGATATATTAGGAGGCGAATATGAATGAAAACAAAAAAACAGATGCTTTGAATTCTTCAATTTACGGTTGGCAGGGAAAAATTTTAAAGGTCGATCTTTCTTCAGAAACCATCACAGAGATCGACACTCATCCTTATGCGGATCGGTTTTTAGGTGGACGGGGAATCGCCACCCGCCTTTACTGGGAATATGTCCCTGGCACGGCCAGGGCTTTTGACCCGGAAAATCATTTGATTTTCATGACCGGTCCTTTGACAGCAACAGGTGCCCAGGGTGCATCACGTTTTGAGGTTGTGGGAAAATCACCTATGTTGATGCCGGAAGGCTTTTGCTACGGCAACATGGGCGGATTTTGGGGGCCTGCATTAAAAAGAGCTGGTTTTGATGGGCTAATGGTATCCGGGAAAGCTAGTCGACCTGTTTATTTATTCATTTCAGATGGAAAAGCAACGCTTCAAGATGCAGTCACAATTCATCTTGATGGGGTTGAAAAAGTAGGGGAGTATTTAAAACAAAAACATGGCAAAAATACCCATTTCATTACCACGGGTCCGGCCGGAATGAACCTGTGCCGCAATGCCAATCTGATGACTGATAATGAGGGTAGCGCAACTGGTGGTTTTGGAGCGGTTCTGGGTGCTAAAAATCTAAAAGCCATTGCTGTGATAGGGACTCAATCTCCCCGGGTTTATGATCCTGATGCATTAAAAGAGCTCAATCGTTTGACAATAAAGTTAAATCAGCGTGATACCACATACAATCCATACCCACAGGACCAGATTTCCCGTGCAGGCAAGGCCTCCTGCTTTCAGTGCGGGTTGGACTGTATAATGCGATCCACCTTTCGAACCAAATCAAACAGGGAGGTTGTTAGGAAGTGCCAGGCCATGTTTGTATACTTCCCCTGGGTTATGGGACGTCCAGGGGAACCAGCCGAAACTGCTCTGGATGCAACTGGACTTTGCAACGATTTATCTTTATGTACAATGGAGATGGCCAATATCGTTCAGTGGATCAGTGTCGGTTACAAGGCAGGTTATCTGAGCGATTCCCAAACCGGCCTTGAAATCAGCAAACTTGGAACATGGGAATTTTTTGAAACCCTCTGCAATATGATCGCTTATCGCCAGGGATTTGGTGATATCCTGGCTGAAGGACTACTGAGGGTTGGAGAAACCCTTGGCATTGAAGCCAAGAATCTTTTTGCCAATGAAGTTGCAGGTGTGGGCGATGGTGCCACTTATTCGGCAAGAGAATATTTGATGAACGGTCTGCTGTATGCCTTTGAGCCCCGGCAGCCCATTGCCATGCTGCATGAGGTGAGCAGGATTATTGGGTTTTGGGTCATGAACCTGCAATATCCCGGATCAACACCGGTTTCCGCAGATGTTTAGCGGGCGGCTGCAGCCAAATTCTGGTGCCATGATAAGGCCTGGGACCTGAATACCCATGAAGGCAAAGCCATGGCTGCCACACGCATCATAGATCGTACCTATGTTAAGGACAGTCTGGGGC
>JAQICW010000081.1 GCA_027858355.1 Desulfobacula sp. | reverse complement strand
TCATCAGCGGTCATACCCACACAAAAATGGAAACCCCCATTACCGTAAACAACACCCTGATTGTTCAGGCCTGGGAGTATGGCAAGCAGATTGGCCATATCAAGCTTGCCCTTGAAAACCAGAAGGTCCAGGTGTCAGATTATCAGGTCATACCCATTGACGACAGTATTCCCGGTGATCCTGAAATTTCAGATATCATCAAGGCCTATGAATCTCAGATTAACCATGCGTTTTTAAAGGATCATGGAATGTCCTTTAGAAAAACAGTGGCCCAGACCGATTTTGATCTGAAGATTAAAGAGGAAGAATCCCCTTTGGGAAACTTTCTGGCAGATTCCATACGCTTTGTCATAAAGAAATATTCAAAAGGTTTTAACCCCTTTGCCGATGTTGCCATTATTTCAAACGGGGTGATCCGGGATAATCTTTTAAAAGGGAAAACAAACAGCATCCAGGCCTGCGACCTTTTCAGGTCCGTCCCCCTTGGTATCGGCCTGGACGGAAGTTTGGGGTATCCATTGATTTCAATGTACATCACCCCATTGGAACTGAAAAAAGGATTTGAAATCCTCACCAGCATCTATCCTGCAAAAGGTTTTGATTACTTTTTACAGATAGCCGGTGCAAAAGTGATCTATAACCCCAAGCGGATCATGTTTGACCGGGTTACGGATATCTGGACCGGGGATGAAAAAAGCGGTTATAAACGACTGGATTTTTCCAAGGCAAATAAATCCCTCATCCGGGTGACAGCAGATATTTACAATGCCACATTTTTGAAAATCATTGGCGGCTACACATATAATATCCTGGAAATTATACCCAAGGATAAAAACGGCACCCCCATTGAAAATTTGTCATCGGCTGTAATTGATGGGGACAGAAACCAGGAAGGTATTCAGGAACTCAAGGAATGGAAAGCCCCCTTTGAATATTTAGGCAGTTTTGAAGATGCCAACAATGACGGCATACCAAAATTCCCTGCAAAGTACAGCAAAAAACTTGGCAGGATCATTGCACAACCGTCCTTAAACCCTGTGAACCTCGTGAGAAACGGCACCTGGGTAACCTGGGCAGCAGTGGGTGTACTGGTGTTTGGCCTTTGCATTGTCCTGGCATTGCTGTGGTTTATTCTTAAAAAATTTAAGGGAAAAACCAAATAGATATGATTATAAGACCAGATAATATATGGAGATTTAAATGAAAAAAGGTTTAGTTATCATTGATGTTCAAAATGACTATTTCAAAGGCGGCAATATGGAGCTGGTTGGCATGGAAAACTCCTCAAAAAATTGCCAGTATTTGCTGAATAGCTTCAGGGAAAAAAAAGCTCCAATATTTCATATTCAACACATTGCCATTGGAGAAGGATCTACTTTCTTTCTTCCGAATACTAAAGGCAGTGAAATACATGAGAGTGTAAAACCCAAAGAAAATGAGGCTGTGGTTGTCAAGCACTTTCCAAACTCATTTCGTGATACTAAGCTTAATGATTTATTACAAAGGTCAGAAGTAAAAGAATTGATTATTTGTGGTGCAATGACTCATATGTGCATTGATACAACTATTCGTGCTGCCTTTGATTTAGGTTACACCTGTTACTCAATTTATGATGCTTGCGCAACGAGAGATTTAGAATTTAAAGGTAGGATTGTTAAAGCATCACAAGTTCAAACTGCATTTATGGCTTCTCTAAAAGCTGTTTTTGCTAAAGTGTTGACTACAAAAGAATTCTTCGAAATTGAATGTAATGGTCATGCAATTGAATAATTTCCTGATTCATTTCTTTTTCCTTTCATTTAGGGAAATGTGATGATTGCTCCGGCTGTTTGTGGTTCTCAATTATATGTGATATTTCATTCCCATGGCAAGAAAAAAAATTGAATTAAGCATTTCCTAAAAACAAATACAAAGCAGGGTTGGTGGAACAATTCCATGGCAAAGAATAAACTTCACAAATACGAACGTGTCAAACATCTGCCCAACGTGACTTTTTCCGTATTCGGCGAGCCAGGGGTCTCTTGCACATACCCTTGGTACCAGGAACGTTACAAGGGTATGAAAAGGATTCTCGAGCTGGGTTGCGGCAAAGGAGAGTATAGCCTTGCATTTGCCGCTGCCAATCCTCTCAAACTTTATGTGGGAATCGACTATAAGAGTCATCGAATATGTGTCGGTGCGGAGAAAGCCCTTGAACAGGGCCTTGAAAATGTCCTTTTCCTTCGTGCGCGGATTGAGCGTATCAAGGAGTTCTTTATAGAGCAGTCGATACACGACATCTGGCTCACCTTTCCTGACCCGCATCTGAAAAATCGGGAAATCAAATCCCGGTTGTCTGCTGCCCCATTTTTAGACGTATATGCGCACTTGCTCGTCCCCAAAGGTATCGTGCATTTAAAAACTGACAATGCCCTGCTCTATAAGTATACCAGGGATTGCGTTAAAAAATGGGGCGGGCACGTGGTCGCAGCATCAGATAATATTCATGGGATCGATTGCAGCGGGATTGGTGCCAGTGACATGGTTTCCACTTTTGAGAACACGGCTCTGTTAAAGGGATTGACCATCAAATACATGGCATTTACTCTAAACTGATGGATACTTGCTTTCCCAATTTTTATCTCCAATTATGTAGCCAGTTTTTTCTGTTGCGAGTTTACCCCGTCTGATCCCGCAGACCACGCCCACCTTTCTTATATGCCAATCATAGATCTGAGGAGGTACCAGATCTATGAAAAAAAAAATACGCAGATGCAGGTGCAAAAACTGTGATGATTTATTCAAGCCGGATCACCGCAATCTAAAAAGGCAAAAGTTCTGTAGAAAATCAGAATGCAAAGAAGCCACCACGCGATACAGTCAGAAACAATGGGATAGGTAATATTTAATATTTACATTGACTTGGCAAGTATTTTGATAAAAGTTCTTTTTGCGTTTTGCTACGTTCCGGGAGGATATACGCATCGCACCGTCGATTTATTTCTTTGTTAGCATTGAGATTTATGCCTTCTTTTGAAGAACAATTGTCCGGAGCTATCCCTCTTTTATCAAAAATTTTAGTTATTCTTTGTTCTTTTCTATAGATGCTTACATCCCCTATTGTAAGAAAACTTTTGGTTTCAAGGGATCTTTTAAGTTTGTCTTTAAGGAGGGGATCAATGGAAAGGTTAAGACCTTGAAGAACCCGGTTACAATTGATCATTAGCTCTTCATCAAATATAATTTTATTAAAACTACCCCCTGCAAATGCCGCCATATGACCCGGGTAACAACAGATTTCTTCTACATCTGTAATAGAATATGGAGCGATTGCCGTTAAACAAGATTCAAAACCACCCTGGTAATCATTTTTGATGCCATCAGAAAAACATCCGCAAAGTACACAATTCATTTCAAAATGGATACAAACTTCGTAGAACATAATTTGAACATGGAGATATTCTGGACTACCATATACAGGCTGCATTGTTCTCATATCAGTCATTGTGGAAAAATTATTGAAACTGACGCTTGTACCCGGTTTAAGAAGTTGAACATAAACAGCTCCTGCCAAAGAAAGGGCAATGTCATGAATGACTATTCCCATCAGGCTTTCCGGTCCGGTCATGAAAGATAGCGTACAAGGGGAAATGGTTATGTCTTGCTCTTCCTCAACCAAAACAGTTAAATTTATTAGGCTCTCTTCGTCATATGACAGTGGTGCCATTGGACAGATCCCTTGCCCCATTACCGGATTTTTATCATCTCCTTTAATCTCTTTTATCAGCTGAATCGCTTTTTTGGCACTGGTATAAACATCTCCATTTTTTGTGTTTGATTTTGTGGCGCGTACCCCCAAATTCGGCCATTTGTCAGAATATTTTAAGAGCATTGCGATTTGAGCGATGAATTGATCGTCACTGTCGTTACCTTCAGGATCAACAACTCCGGGATTTACGGATTTGTAAAGTTCGGAAGTTTCCGATAGTTGATACATTTTAATGGCATCACCAATGGTACCACGCCGACTTTGTCCTGTTAAATCATCTAAAATCATCGGTGAATTTGAAAAAGGGGATGCAGCAACAAGTCTTTTTATGTTGTTTGACTCATATTTGTACTTTGGCATCAAATGTAGGGTTTTGGCCAGAAGAGAAGGTGAAAGATAAACTTTTTTTCCATCTATTTTTGCACCATTTTTTTTAAAGAGTTCTATGGCACTGGACATATCAAATTCCACGCCCACGGTTGCTAATATATCGGTTGCACATTCATAGATGGTTTCAATTGTCTCTTTGGTCAGTAAATTTGGCATCTTTTAACTCCTCTATTTTAGTATCGGGGTTGCATCTAACATTTTACATAATACTCGATATGTTATTTTTGTAAAGGTATTTAATCGATAGTTTTATCTATTATAATAAATATGTTGTGATTCAGTTCTCTGATATTCCAATAAAGCGCCGATAGGTAAACAGAAACTCGTATTTGAAACAAAAAAACTGGTGCTCATTGTGTCTATTTATATGGGGTTTTGGCTAAAAAGCAACTGTGTTCAATAA
>JAQICW010000654.1 GCA_027858355.1 Desulfobacula sp. | reverse complement strand
TTTGTCTTCTTATGTCAATTATGAAAAAGATATAAATTATCATCATAAACCCGAAGAACTTTTTAAGTTTGCTAAATCTCTAACAAAATGGGTTGTTGTCAGGCATGATTATCCTTTATGGGAATTCACGCTTTATATGTATAAAAATCATCGGGCATAATTAAAAAGTGCTTTGAATTTCTTCTTTCGATTCAAAATTTGGAGATCATCTGATGCGTAAAATTCTTGCTGCGAAACCATCAATAACTCAACTTGAAATTGACTATGTTAACGATGCTATTTCAAACGGATGGGGAGAGCATTGTTATGATTATATCAATAAATTTAAAACAAGAGTAAAAGAATACTTTGGGAGTGAATTTGTTTGGCCTACTTCAAGTTGTCATGGTGCTTTGCATATGGTGCTTATGGCTCTTGGTGTTGGTCCAGGAGATGAGGTTATTGTCCCTGATGCAACCTGGGTTGGTAGTGTTTTCCCAATAAACTGGCTTGGCGCAACCCCTGTTTTCGTTGACGTTTTACCAGATACATGGTGTATAGACCCTGAAAAGATAAAAGCAAAAATAACTGAGAAAACCAAGGCTATTGTTGCGGTTCATATTTATGGAAATCTTTGTGAAATGGACGAAATAATGACAATAAGTAAAAATTATGGGCTACCAGTAATTGAAGATGCTGCCGAAGCCCTTGGTTCAGAATATAAAGGGCATAGAGCAGGGTCAATCGCTGATTTTGGTGTGTTTTCGTTTCATGGGACCAAAACTCTTACAACCGGAGAGGGTGGTGTTATTATTTCCAATCGTGCTGATATGGTTGATAAATTAACAACAATCGATAGCCAGGGACGACGATCAGATGCAAAATTTTTCTGGGTCGATGAAATAGGACTGAAGTATAAAATGTCTAATATTCAGGCCGCATTGGGTACTGCTCAATTTGAACGAGCGAGCGAATTAGTTGATAAAAAAAGAAAAATTTTTGGTTGGTATAAGGAGGCTTCAGGTGCCTTTTCTGATATTCAAATGAACAAAGAACAAGAATATGCAAAAAATAGCTATTGGATGCCTACGCTTATCTTTGGAAATTCTTGGGATATAGATTGCGATAAGTTAATAAATGATATGAATTCATTCGGAGTTTCAGTTAGACCATTCTTTTATCCGGTCAGTCAATTCCCTATGTTCGAGTCTATTACAGAAAATAAGATAAGTGACTTAATTCACAGAAGAGGAATTAATTTACCAAGCTATTATGATATGACTATATCTGATGTAGATTATATTATTTCTACTCTTTTTAACATTCTAAATAATGATATATGATTTTGAATATTAACTTATAAAAATTTAAGTTGCGTTGTTTACACAAAATTTAATATTAGGGAATTTTGTTTTATGAACCATAAAATAAATAATGAAGTTTTGCTTGGAATCGCACTTCCAATATTCAACGGTGAAAAATATCTTGAGGAAACAATTGACTCCCTGTTATCACAGACATTGACTGATTTCCGCCTTGTGTTAAGCGACAATGCTTCTACCGATAGAACATCAGATATTTGTTTATTTTATGCAGAAAAAGATAATCGTATTAAATATGTCCGTAATAATAAAAACATTGGTATTGTAAGAAATTCAGAACAAGCCTTCACCCTGTGTCGGCCATGTAAGTATATTACCTTAATTGGACATGACGATATTTGGGAACCTACCTATTCCAAAAATTTAACTGAATTGTTAGAAAAAAATTCACAAGCAGTTATGGCAATTAGTAAGTATATGCACATAGATAGTGAAGGAAATGAATTCGACAATAAAAACTGGATCAAAAATTATGAAATATTCGAAAAACTAAAATCTCCTGACCGAAAGATGAGGCTTTCGGCTGGAGTAACATACATGCTGGAACATGCTGTGTTGAGGGAAAAAAAGTATAAAACTGATTTCTGTACTAAACATTATGGCATTTACGAAGATGTGTTTTTAGGTTTTGCTATGTTTGCACAAGGGCCGTGTTTACTATACAATGAAATTTTGTTTAAAAAACGCTTACATGGTATCAATTTCTCTTCTAACTTAGAATACAAAAAAATGAATTCTAAAATTAATTGTTTGTCTGCAACTATTGAATTAAACAAGCGTTTCAACCTAAATCCACTTGAATTTTTAATTTGCTGGAGTACTTTAGTACATTTTTTTAGGTTTGAGAAACCAAAACACAAGTATAAACACAAGTTTAAAAAATTATTTCGAATCATTATCAAATAAATAATCTTTAGTCGTTCTATGATAGGATAATATGCCTGAGAATAAATTGCCAAATTTTATTATCGTGGGGGCTGCAAAAAGCGGGACAACTTCAATGTGGAAATATTTAAATGAACATCCAGAAGTATTCATGTCTAAAAAAAAAGAACCCCTCTTTTTTATTTCTAAATTTATTAGTACTTTGAACCCCGACCAGACAGATTGTAAATACCTTATTGATAATACTGTCCATAACCTTAGTGAATATAAAAAATTATTCACTGAAGCAACTAATGAAAAAGCCTTGGGGGAAGCAAGCGTTGGCTATTTAAGTTATGCCGATATCGCCATACCAATAATTAAAAAAATACTTGGTGATATTAAAATCATAATGATCTTGCGGAACCCAATTGAAAGAGCATTTTCTGCATTCACGCATCAAACACTATTAGGTAATGAAAGTTTGACTTTTGAACTAGCCCTTGAAAAAGAATTGGAAAGGGAAAAAGAAAATCCAGCACTATACTATATACGCAACGGATATTACACAGATAGTGTAAAAGCCTATTTAGACAATTTCACGAATGTTAAAATATATCTTTTTGATGACTTAAAAAATAACATTAATATGGTTATTAATGATTTATTAGTATTCCTATGTGTAGATTCCAACTTTCAAGCTGATACGGGAAAAAAACATAATATTTCCGGTGTACCAAAAAACAAAATAATACAACACTTATTAAATAAACCTTATCTCTATAGGAGTCTTATCCCACTAATCAGGCCGATTTATAAAACAATTCTTTCTGAAAAAATGCGTTATCAGACGATACCAAATATAATTTCAGGATTAAAGAAACGAAACATTAATAAAACTATGATGCGCTCTGAGACAAGGCAAAAACTAAAAATAATTTATAAAAAAGAAATTATGGATTTGCAGGTACTGTTGGATCGCGATTTATCGCATTGGTTAGTATGATATAATTGAAATCTACTCGACATAGTTATATTTTTTGAATAAAGGACCCCATCATTGATTAAAAAAACGTAACTATTCAGCAAAAAAAATGCATAAGACCTCATTTTTTACTTGCCACGGTTTTTGGCGAAAATTCTATTTTTCAACGGCAATCTCAGAAAGCTTTATATTGCATAGATACAAGCTTTTAGAGAAGAAATAACAGGAGTTCGTCTTCTGACAAATCTCCGATGGTGTCTAAAAATTTAAAATGCTTTAAAACCAAACCTCAATTGAAAAAATCCGTTTCAAAAACCTGTGTTATAATGACTTCATTAAAACGGTTTACTAATGAGGAAATGGATGAAGTTAGAATCAATAAATGTTGCCGAGCTTATAGAGAATACAAAGAAGATTCTGGATGAAGATCCAGATGTTTCTCCTGCATAAAAAGCTCTATTCAGCTTCTGTTATTGTTGGTTAGTTTGTTGATCAGTCGCCTTGGTCTCAACAGCAATAATAGCAGCAAGCCTCCTTCATCAGATCCGAACCGGAAGAAAAAGAAGAAGGGACCCGGTAATAAAAAACCGGGAGGCCAAAAAGGACATGATGGGAAAACCCTGAAGAAAGACCCTGAACCCGATATCATAAAAAAGATAAAAGTGAACAGATCAAGTTTACCTTCTGGTCAGGTCAAAGAAATTGGCTACGAATCCAGGCAGGTAATTGACATTGATATCTCCAGGGTTGTGACTGAATATCAAGCTCAGATTCTTGAAGATGCTCACGGCAAAAGCTACACAGCATCTTTTCCGGAAGGGGTTAGCCGCCCTGTTCAATACGGAATCAGCGTTAAAGCCCATTCGGTATATATGTCTCAGTACCAATTGGCCCGTATAATCGGGTTGAAGAAAATTTTCTGGATCAATTCGGAATGCCGGTAAGCAGTGGCTCTATTTTCAATTTCAATGAAGAAGCCCATAAAAAATTAGAAGTTTTTGAGAGAAAGGTAAAGATGAAACTGATTCTATCAGATCTTTGCCATGCTGATGAAACAGGCATTAATATTGATGGCAAGAGACGAAGGCTTCATTGTGTTTCCAATGATCGGTGGACATATTATCTTCCCCATGAAAAGCGGGGATTTGATGCCATGGAGGCCATGGAAGTCCTTCCATTCTTCCAAGGAGTCTTGTGTCATGATCATTGGAAGCCGTATTTTAAACTTGGCTGTCAGCATTCATTGTGCAATGCCCACCATTTAAGAGAATTGGAAAGGGCCTGGGAACAGGACAAGCAAAAATGGGCAAAAGAACTCCAAGATTTTTTATTGCAAATCAATAAAGCAGTGGATGATGCCGGCGGACAACTTGATGCTTTGGAATCCATGAAATATAAGCTGAAGTACAGGGATCTACTGGCAAAAGCCCAAAAAGAATGTCCCCCCACCAGATGAAAGCACCCGGAAAAACAAGCGGGGAAGGCTGAAGCGTTCAAAGGCAAGAAACTTGCTTGAAAGACTGATGAATTATGAGATCGAAACTTTACGCTTCATGGAAGATAAAAAAGTCCCCTTTACAAATAATCGGGGAGAAAATGATCTGCGTATGACAAAGGTTCAGCAAAAAATATCAGGATGCTTCCGATCTTTTAATGGTGCACAAATTTTTTGCAGGCTGCGTAGTTATATTTCGACTTGCAAGAAAAATGGTGTTAGGGTAAGCGAGGCACTGCGCCTTTTATTTGAAGGCAAACTGCCAGAATTTCTAAATGAGTAATTTTCTGATTGGAAAAATAGGTGTTTTTTTTAAAAAATCTAAGCGACGTTTAAAATTAGTGCTGAATAGTTACATCATTTTTACAGTAAAAGTATGCGGGAAGAGTTCATTCATAAATGGAGCAAATAATACTGACATGCTCTCCAACTTATTCAAAATCAAAACATTTGTATCAAAATGAGTAAACTGAAAAAAAACCTAATATATAACTTAGTAGGCCAATTCATAGTTCTGATTCTGAGTTTTATCTCTGTAAAATATATTCATAAGCAGCTCGGTCCGGATGCACTTGGACTTATTTTTTTTACAGCCATGATCAACATGATATTAGCTACAAGTATTCAGAGCGGTATGTCGACTACAACTGTGCGTGAAATCTCCGGCTATTATGAAAGCGACAAGCAATATGTCCATGATTATATAAGAACAAGTACAACATTGTATTGGAGTCTCTATTTTTTAGTGTCGTTTTGTATTCTTCTCTTTGCACCCTGGTTTGTAGAAAATTGGATCAACCTCGAATCCATGGACAAAACAACAGCGACACATATTCTGCGCGTTTTAGGCATAACATCGGTCATTGTCTTACCAAGATCTCTCTATATTAGCATGCTCCGTGGTATTGAACGTATGGGTTCGACTAACACCATCGACGTAATTACCACTGCCCTACAACACTTCGGCACCATAATACTTATACTGCAAAAATTCCATATCTATACTATAATATACTGGTACAGCTTCTGTTATATCTTAAGGATATTTATATACATCCTTGTTTGTCTGAAGTTCTTTCGCATAAATATGCTTCGGCCTGGGTTTAGAGTATATGTCATTAAACGCAATGCCGTTTTTACCTCTCGTCTAATGTTTGCCACGATTTTAGGCACTGTAATCAAGAATATTGACAAACTCATTATCAGCAAGCTGTTGCCAGTTGCAGCAGTTGGCTATTACGGGTTTCTATTTACCGGCCTGGGGAGGGTCAGACTATTCACAGGTGCTATATCGCAAGCAGCGTACCCTTCTCTAAGTAAACTTTTCAAGAAGGGCAAGCAAGAAGCAATGCGCAAACAATATACCAAACTTTTGGATATTATAACCTTTGTAACCATACCCATATTCGCTATGGTGATTTTTGGCTGCGAGCCTGGGCTTAGTTTCATCTTCGACCCAGAAACCGCCTTGAATTTATTTTTACCCACATTAATACTATGTATAGGTCTGTACATAAATGCCGTACTGACAATGCCTTATATTTTCTCTCTGGCCGTTGGAAATTCTGGGATTTCAGCCAAACAGCAAATTATCAATATTATATTGTACCCTGGCATAGCTTTTTTGTTAATTCGACAGTTTAGTCTTTTGGGTGCTTCGATCGCTTATGTCTGTTTAGTGACGATGAATGTTTTCTACAGTGCACGGCGTGTCCATAAAGAATGCTTACACCAGTCATTCTTAGCTTTTATCCTTCAACAATTCAAGGTGCTTCTTCTGGCTTTAATGACTTATGGTACAACATTCAAGATCATAGTATATTATCAAGCCAAATCGGACATCTTTATTTTGGCACAGGGATACTTCATTACAAGTATGATCTTTCTGGCAATCGGTTACTTTCTCATTTCTGAAGAGATGAAACATGAAATAGTCAATCTCACCAAAAAGTACATCCATTTGCCAACACAGATCGGAAAATAAAACACATAGATCATTAATCATGATATTAAAGCCAATAAAAAAAATATTTCGCAAGATATGAATTCAAACAATATAAATATTGAGTAAAATATATTGGTAGCTGATACATGTATAGTTCTATAACTGAATCTATTTTCCGCTTTTTTTGGGGTGGATTCAGATTGATGTTTTATTCAATACATCCGCTGATAGAGAAAATTATTGAATCTGAGATTTTAGGAAAACAATAGCTTGCATTTCTTAACAGGAGAATCTGGTTCTTTCATCGTGCTGCTTCTTCGAAATATTATTAAGGATTAAAGGTGATTAATAAACTAACATACTTTGAGACCGGCATTAAAAATAATTTCCATTTGTTAAAGGGAAAATTACTAAAATTTTATTTAACTATTCATGGATGCAAAATAGGAAAAGGATTAAAATGTAAAAAATGGCCATTATTTCGATGCTTTCCACAAAGCAATATAATTATCGGTGATAACGTTACAATAGGGTATAATATTACATTTGATATTTTGAAATCAGGCATATTAGTATTAAGTGATTTTGTTAATCTGACTCAAAATATAATTATTAGTTCTAACAAAGAAATAAAGATAGGGCGATATTCTTTGATTGCTGAAAATGTAAGTATAAGAGATAGTGACCATGATATAAATGGCAATAAAAAAATTGCTTTACAAGGCGTTAATTATAGTTCCATAAATATTGGAAATGATGTATGGATAGGTGCAGGATGTATAGTATTAAAAGGTTCTAAGATCCCTGCCGGGGTAGTTATTGGTGCAAACTCTGTAGTAACAGGTAACCAGCATATGGAAGTTGCAGGGATTTATGCGGGAGCACCTGGGAAATTAGTAAAAAAAAGAGACTATCAGTGAAAATCTTACATATTATTTGGTCCGCAAATTTTG
>JAQICW010000652.1 GCA_027858355.1 Desulfobacula sp. | reverse complement strand
AAACAAAAAATTGGCTTGACTGTTAACACACGAGTGGAACGGATATTGCCAGACACAGTGACCTACGTATTAAAACAAAATATTATGTTGCCAGTTTTTTTAAGAATTTTTAAAATACGATCTAACCAATTGAATTTATTATCAATATTGATTTACAATCAATAAGTCAAATTTTGTTATTATTTTAGAGGGTTAAACCCACTCGCAACATAACTCCAATATAGGTTAATGAAAGATTTGTCCGTTTGATTGAGCTTGGTTAAATATAGTTGAATAGCTCTTTACACAAATTTGAAACACTGATATTGATTTACAGATCAAAAATTTAATCGTTGCATGCCGGATAACATTCTAAATTACATGATATCCAGATCTGCATAATTTGTTAGGCACAAAACAATGGATACTTCATGGTTTCGAATACAAAGATAACAAAAGCAAATAACGTTAAGAAGGTGCATTCAGTCTATCAATCTATCTCCGAAGCGCTATCTACCATTGATGTATTAAACTATGTAAAGATATATAACGGACATATTAAAGCATCAAATAACATTAGCAAAAATGGGAAAAAAGAACCTATCACAAAAGAGAGAGAGGAAAATATCACTGGTGTGGAGTTGTTGGTAGATACTTCTAATAAAGTTATTCAATTCTACTCAATAACGTCTTCTGTAAAAGGAAGTGGGGGAAAAATAGTATCATCAGTTGTTAACTCTACACCAAGTGAATGGGAAATTGTGGTGTTAATGGATTGGAGTGCCGGATTTTGGGAAGTAATGACTCAAAGGTACCCGAGGATACTGGTGTTATAAAAAGCAAATAGCCTACAACCCCCGCCGCTTCGCTATGGGGTCTACGGCTGATGCAGGCGTTCTACTATATGAACCAGAACCAGCATCATAAGACATTCTTTCATATTCCAGTAAATAATATATAAAAATTCATACTGTCATATTAAACTTTACTTGTAGTTGAATAGGAAGTCTCAAATTCTATTCAGGTTTATAATAAGAAAGAATTTAAACAATTTTCAAAATAATTGCAGTTTTTCGATTTGCTACGCATTCCAGTGGAAGGGGCTTTATTCAGGTTAAGAATATTTACATGCATAAACTCTGGAAAAACCGGTTACTGCTTTTCTGAATGCTGTCTTTCATGGCTATGACATAACCCGGTCTTGTTTCGTCTTTCCATCGCGGATATCCGCCCTGATCAACATAGAGCAACAGTTCATGAAACACTCTAATATCGAAGGTATAAGAGCCTATATGGATCTTGGAATTTGGGGAAAATTCAATCTTGATCTCAATCTGTTCTGAAATAGCCTCAATCTGCTCTTTGACAATATCTTGAGTTTTATATCCATCAGGGTTCTGTTTAAAAGCATCAGGGTCTTCAGGAAAAGGAAACAGTTTATATATATTACCTATAAAACCTGTAAACCTGACCTTGTGAATAGCGCCCATAAGATCCCCAATATTATCGGGATTAGAAATAAAATAGATCTTGAATTGAAATTGTTTTTGTCCATTATCACTCTCTTTTGACGTCTGATCTATTAATTTGCAGAACTCATCAGCAAAAAAGAAATAATTTTCCAGCAGCAGCATGTCTGATTCAATATTAAAGAACCCAAAGGCTATATTCCCATGATTTTCTGATTTAAAAGACAGCGGCATATATTTTTTCCTTTTAGTGCAGTTCAGCTTTCTGTATTTTACCCAGAGAAGTCCTGGGAAATTGTGATTTAAAACTTACTTTTTTTGGACATTTATACTTTGCAAGTTTATCTTTGCAAAAGGCAATAACATCATCCTGCGTCAAACTGATTTTTGAGGATAGTATCACAAAAGCATGACCTGTTTCACCCCATTTATCATCAGGAACTCCTTTTACAGCAACATCTTCAATTTGAGGATGCTGTTTCAGTATTTTTTCCACTTCTGCTGGATATACATTTTCCCCGCCTGAAATATACATATCCCCTGCCCTGCCGGCAAGATAGAAAAAACCATCTTCATCCATACGGGCAAGATCTCCTGTATGAAGATATCCGTTTTTTATGGTTTCCTGAGTTTTAACAGGGTCCTGCCAATACTCTTTCATCATTATTGAGCCACGGACAACAATCTCTCCTGTCTCTCCCGTCTCTGCCGGTTTTCCCTTTTCATCAAGAATACTTACTTCTGCATGGAAAACAGGTCTTCCAACAGTTCCTGGTTTTTTAAAAGGATCATCCTCTGATGCCCATAAAAGAATTGAAGTCTCTGTCTGACCCATGATCTGACGGAAGCCTAAACCTGCGTTTGCACACTGCTCAATCAACTCCTGATTAAGTTTTTCACCACCTCCGGCACAGACTTTTAAAGAAGAGATATCTTTTCTTTTATCAAAATCAACTTTTAATAATTCCCGGTAAACAGTTGGCACACCCAGAAATTTAGTAACCTTATATTTTTCTATATCATTGTATATCTTTATTGGATCAAATTTTTTGTGCAAAATTATGGTGGCTCCTTTATAAAAAATCGGAGCAGCCTGGATAAAAAGGCCCCCGGAGTGAAACAGAGGCAAAAAAATCAACATGATATCACTATAATGCAGCTTAAAAAAAATATCTGCATTCAAACAGTTAAAAAAAGTCTTTCGATGGGAAAGGACTGCCCCCTTTGGTTTACCGGTTGTACCTGATGTGTACATAATAACCTGGGGCTCTTCAGGATCTGCGGGACCAAGAGATCTTGTTAAAAATGCTCGTTTCCCTTCAAATCCTGCTGCCCCTTTTTCAAAATCAAATGTTTTACTATTGGAGACACCACCTCCTGTAGCTGCCACCATCATGGGAGGCAGGTATCTTTCCAGATCAAGGATATTCACTATTTTTAAAAAACTATCACCATGGACAAAGAGTCTGGGACGGCAATTTGTGATAAAATAATCAAGTTCAATTGATGTAACACGAAAATTAATGGGAACAAATATAGCTCCAAGCCGGGAACAGGCAAGAAACAGATCTAAAAACTCAGGGCAGTTATTAAGCATGACAGCTACTCTATCACCTTTTTCTATCCCTATGGACTGCAGCCAGCAACTTGTCCTGTCTGCCCTGGCACAAAGCTCCTGATAGGAAATAATCTGGTCTTCAAATATAATTGCTGCCCTTTCAGGTGTTAGTTCAGCCCATCGCTGCACCCACCAGGCTATATTCATGGATTTTATCATACTCTCTTTCAAACCCTTTAATATTTTGTAAACAAGGATCTTAACAAAAGAGAGCAGATAATGTAAGACAATTTTAGATATTAGCCTGAATAGTAAAATAGATTTACTGTGACAAGTCAAATATTAAAATTTGTAATAACCCACAATCTATTGTATGGTAATTTTTACTGAATTGACCGGAATACCTGAATATACCTGTGCATCTTAACAGGTAGACAAATTAAATTGAGTATACTGCAAGATAAAAACAGGAAGGAGAAATTTATTCATGGATTACACACCGGAAATTGATAAAATGCATTGTGTTGCAAAAGGTGCAAAAAATGGTCCTTCACCCATTCCCCAGGAAGGCAGATGGGTACAGGCAAAAGAGATAAAAGATATTTCAGGTCTTACCCATGGTGTTGGATGGTGC
The DNA here is from genome assembly GCA_027858355.1 of Desulfobacula sp. Next base: position 25,437 of record JAQICW010000652.1, on the reverse strand, counting down.
GCACCCCAGCAGGGTGCATGCAAACTCACATTGAATATCAAAGAGGGAATTATCCAAGAAGCCTTGATTGAAACCATAGGGTGTACAGGTATGACACACTCTGCAGCAATGGCATCGGAAATCATGCCGGGAAAAACCATCCTTGAAGCCCTTAATTCAGATCTTGTATGTGATGCAATTAATGTTGCCATGAGGGAACTGTTCCTGCAGATATCCTATGGCAGAAGCCAGACTGCGTTTTCAGAAGGAGGGCTTCCCATAGGTGCTGCTTTCGAAGATCTTGGCAAGGGTGCAAGAACTGTAACAGGCACCACTTATGGTTCCAAGGCAAAAGGACCAAGATATCTTGAACTTGCTGAGGGATTTGTGACACACATCGGGCTTGATAAAGATGATGAGATTATCGGATATAAATTTGTCCAGCTTGGAATCATGATGGAAGAGATCTCCAAAGGGACAGATCCTGCTGAAGCGCTTGAAAAAGCAAGCGGAACTTATGGCCAGTTTTCCAAAGCTGTTAAAACAATCAATCCAAGGCATGAATAGGAGGAGTAAAAATGAGTCTATTTGAAGGATATAAAAGAAGGATCAATCAGATTGCTCCTGTTCTAAAAAAATATAATATGGATTCAATTGAAGATGCAAAGGCAATCTGTAAAGAAAAAGGACTTAATATTCACGAACTTGTTTTACAGATTCAACCCATTGCCTTTGACAATGCATGCTGGGCATATACCCTTGGCGCTGCCATGGCAATAAAAAAAGGGCAGAATAGTGCAAGTAAAATTGCTGTAACCCTTGGAGAGGGCTTGCAGGCATTCTGCATCCCAGGCTCTGTCGCAGATGACAGAAAAGTAGGTATTGGACATGGCAATCTTGCCTCCATGCTTTTAATGGAAGAGACAAAATGTTTTGCATTTCTTGCAGGACATGAATCCTTTGCTGCTGCAGAAGGAGCAATTGGTCTTGCAAAATCAGCAAATTCAGCCAGAAAAGAGCCCTTAAGAGTTATTCTCAACGGACTTGGCAAAGATGCAGCACATATCATTTCCAGAATCAACGGCTTTACACATGTTGTCACCAGTTTTGACTATAAAACAGGTGAGGTAAAAATTGAGAAGGAAAAAGCATATTCAGATGGTGAAAGAGCTGAGGTAAAATGCTATGGTGCTGATGATGTACGGGAAGGTGTTGCAATTTTGCACCTTGAAAAAGTTGATGTTTCAATCACAGGGAATTCAACCAACCCCACAAGATTTCAGCATCCTGTTGCAGGAACATACAAAAAAGAGTGTGTTCTTCAAGGGAAAAAATATTTTTCAGTTGCTTCAGGAGGTGGTACAGGAAGAACTCTTCATCCTGACAATATGGGTGCAGGACCTGCTTCCTACGGCATGACAGATACCATGGGAAGAATGCATTCCGATGCCCAGTTTGCAGGATCATCATCCGTTCCTGCCCATGTTGAAATGATGGGACTTATCGGTATGGGAAACAACCCAATGGTTGGGGCATCTGTTGCTGTTGCCGTTGCCGTTGAAAAAGCTATGAGATAAAAAATGAATGAACTTGAAATCAAAGAAAATGTAATTTTAATTAGGATCAACCAACTTTACCATGAAAAGATCACCGAAGAAGAATTGTGTGAAGCAACACGAGGAATATGGAAAGTAGGTGTCCGGAGAGAAAAGCTGACTATGCGTTTTTTGTTTATAGAGGTGAAGTAAAGGAAGTTTTTGCTATTAAATCATGGTATCCCGCCTGCACCCTGACTTACAATACAAGAAACATACAAGATGCTATTAGGAAAGTAAAAGTAGAGGGCAGGTGGGAGTTTGAGGGAAAAATTGCAGAAGATAATATTCGCAATAAATATATTGGAAAGTCTGTAAAGCATTATCTCCCATACGGAGCATCCAATCCGATAGTTTATATTAATTGTTGAATTAAGGATTCAGACTATGAAGACCAATGATGGAAGGAGAATTATTAGCGGTTTCTATTCAACAGAGGAAGATCGAAAAAAAAGTCTTACTCCTGAGCAATGGATAAAATGGATAACAACTATAGATCACATAAAGTGCTGCACCTGACCGCAAGGGGCGGCTTCGCCGCCATGAATCCCGGTGCTGACTTCGTCAATACAAAAATGTTGTTTTGTAAGTATTGAGTTGTTATAGTGAAATAAAAGTGAGGTGTATTATGATTTTAGCTGAAAAAATATTTGAACAGGCTCTTGATCTTCCGATTGATGATCGTTTGTCTTTAATTGACAAATTAATCAATAGCACAAATTTACCAACCCAGAAAGACATTGACCAGGCTTGGTCAAAAGAAGTCGAATTTCGTTGTCAGGATCTTGAAAATGGGAATGCCAAACTTATTTCTGGTGAAAAAGTTTTTGAAAAAATCAAGAAAAGATTTTCAACATGAATTATAGTTTTCATGAGTCAGCTGAAAAAGAATTATTTTCAACCATTGAGTACTATGAAGAACGTCAGCCAGGACTTGGATTAAGATTCTCCGAGGAAGTTAAAGCTACGATTGAAAGAATATGTGCCCATCCACATGCATGGGCAAGCATAGACTCCAAAACAAGACGCTGTTTAACAAACAAATTCCCATACGGTATCCTTTACCGAATAATCAAAAATAATATTCGAATTATGGCAATAATGCATTTACATAGAAAACCTGATTATTGGGGCGGTAGATAGCAATTGCAGAACAATACAAATGCAGCGGAGCCCAAAAGATAAATCCCCTGGAACGGGTTATACAAAAATATTTACATACATGAACCCTTACGGAGACTGACAATGCTTGATAAAATAAGTCCTGATAAAACAAAAGCATGGCAAGACCTGACAGAACATTACAGCAAGTTCAAAAATATTCACATGAAAGATCTTTTCCAGGAAGATCCAGAACGTTTTGATAAATTCTCCATCAGATTTAATAATATTCTTGTTGATTATTCCAAAAACAGAATTGATGAACAAACCCTGGGACTTCTGCTTGGCCTTGCCAAAGAGATAAATTTAAAAGATGCCATCAATAAAATGTTTTCAGGTGATTATATCAATGAGACGGAAAACCGGGCAGTTTTGCATACTGCATTAAGAAACAGAGATAACAATTCTGTTTTTGTTGATGATAAAGATATAATGCCCGATATTAACGCTGTCCTTGAAAAAATGAAGGATTTTTCATCAAAAATCATATCAGGCCAATGGAAAGGGTATACCAATAAAAAGGTTGCAGATATAGTTAATATTGGAATCGGGGGTTCTGATCTTGGGCCTGTAATGGTGACTCAATGCCTTAAACCATATGCAAAGCAAGGCCTGTCTGTTCATTTTGTATCAAATATTGATGGCACCCATATTAGTGAAACCCTGAAAAATCTTGATCCTGAAACCACCCTTTTCATGATAGCATCAAAAACTTTTACAACCCAGGAAACAATGACCAATGCTTTTACTGCACGAGAATGGTTTTTAGAGTCTGCAAAAGATAAACTCCATGTTGCAAAACATTTTATTGCATTGTCCACAAACAGGCAGGGTGTTAAGGAATTTGGTATTGATACCCATAATATGTTTGAATTCTGGGACTGGGTAGGCGGGCGCTATTCACTATGGTCTGCAATCGGGCTTTCCATAGCCTGTTATATTGGATTTGAAAACTTTGAAGATATGCTCAAGGGCGCATTTGAAATGGATCAGCATTTTAAAGAAGCTGAATTTAACCAGAACATACCTGTAATTCTCGGGTTGTTTGGAATCTGGTATAATAATTTTTTTAATGCACAAACAGAGTCTATTCTGCCCTATGACCAATATATGCACAGATTTGCGGCATATTTCCAGCAGGGTAATATGGAGAGCAATGGAAAAACCTGTGACAGAAACGGTAAAAATGTTAAATACCAGACCGGACCTGTTATATGGGGAGAACCTGGAACAAACGGCCAACATGCTTTCTATCAATTAATCCACCAGGGAACCAAACTTATTCCTGCTGATTTTCTCGCCCCTGCCATAAGCCATAATCCTGTGGGTGATCATCACGATATTCTACTCTCTAATTTTTTCGCCCAGACCGAAGCTCTTTTAAACGGGAAATCAAAAAAAGAGGTTATTGATGAACTCAAGGCTGCAGGAAAAAGTGACGATGAAATCCAGGCTCTTACACCCCATAAAGTTTTTTCAGGCAACCGGCCATCAAATTCAATATTGTTTAAGAAACTGACACCACATGTACTTGGAAGTCTTATAGCAATGTATGAGCACAAAATATTTGTCCAGGGAGTAATATGGAATATTTTCAGTTTTGACCAGTGGGGAGTTGAACTTGGAAAACAGCTTGCAAAAAAAATCCTGCCACAATTAAAGGATGGCAACAAAATATCATCCCATGATTCTTCCACAAATGGACTGATTAATGCGTTCAAAGAATTTCAGAAAACCTGACAGTATGTTTATTATCTGTCTGTTTTATTATCTGCCTGGCTTTACAAATACAGCCACATTAAAATATGTGGCTGTATTTGTAGTATAAGATTGTCAATATTAAAGTATTTTTATGGATTAAAGCATTTCTAAAGCACATGCCATTGCAACACCACCACCGCCGCAGAGGGTGGCAAGTCCAAGAGAATCTCCCCTTTTTTTCATGGCATGCATCAAGGTCACCATGACTCTTGCGCCGGTGGAGCCAACAGGGTGGCCAAGACCAATACCGGAACCATTTACATTGGTAATGTCACGGTTCAAGCCAAGCTCTTTTTCGCATCCTATGTATTGTGCAGCAAAAGCCTCGTTTACTTCAACAAGATCAAAATCATTAATGGCAAGGCCACTTTTATTCATAAGGCTTTTTACAGCTGGAACCGGTGAAATACCCATGACAGTTGGATGGCATGCCCCCATACCGGTTGCCTTTATTCTTGCAATGGGATTAAGGCCCAACTCTTTTGCCCTGTCAGCAGACATTATGATCATACCAGTTGATCCATCATTAATACCACTTGCATTTCCTGCTGTGACCTTTCCTGTTTTGGGAATAAAAGCCGAAGGAAGATTTGCAAGCTTTTCCATGGTCATGCCCGGCCTGAAATGTTCATCTTTATCAAAAACAAGAGGATCTTTTCTGCGCTGGGGCACTTCAATGGGAACTATCTCTTCTTTAAAAGAGCCATCATTGGTTGCACGTTCGGCATTGTTATGGCTTCTTAAGGCAACTTCATCCATCTCCTGCCTTGAAATATCAAGGTGCTGGGCAACAAATTCAGCTGTATGCCCCATTATATAGGGTTTTCCCATAAAATATTTTGCAGGAGCTTTTTCAATATCAACTGGAGTTGATTCATCAAAGGGAAGCAGATGTGAACCGCAGTGAAGGGCATGGATCATGGCATCTACAAACTGCTGATCCTGAAGGCGGCACCCCCATCTGGCCTTGGGGACGGTATAGGGAACTCCAGACATATGTTCCACTCCTCCTGCAAGAATAATATCTGCCATTCCTGCCTGGATCATGGCCATTCCGGAAATAGCAGCCTCCATACCTGAGATACAGACTCTGTTTACTGTGACAGCAGGAACTGAATCAGGAATCCCTGCCATGAGCGCTGCAACCCTTGTTGTATTCAAAGTATCGTGATGCTCTACACAGCATCCATATCTTACATCATCAATAATCTCCGGATCAATTCCTGCCCTTTTAATTGCCTCTTTCATGGTAACACTGGCAATTTTTGCTCCATTCAGATCTTTTAATGTGCCGCCGAATGCACCAATAGCAGTCCTGCAGCCTGAAACTATTACAACTTCTTTCATTTTTATATATCCTTTATTTTAGTTGTGAAATTTAAAAAAATCAATTCCTCACCACTCATATCTCACATCTCACATCTCATTATTTTCCACCAAAGGCTGCTTCAGAAATATCATTAACTGTTGTATCATTGGCAATAATAACATCCATTTTACCCATTGAAACCGGAAGTATGGTATTAATAAAAAACTGTGCACTTTTAAGCAGACCATTATAAAATTCAAGATCTTTTTTCTTTGGTTTCTGCTCAAGTTTTTGATTTACCACAACAGACCTCCATAAATGCATCCACGCCATAATAACATCTCCTGTTACATCAAGAAAGGGAGTTGCATTGGCAAAGGCATGCATCATATTTTCGGATCTAAGGGTTTGACCGATATTCCGGGCAACTTCTTTTAACTGACCAAGAGCCTTACCAAGATTTGAAGCAAGGATTTTGAGATTTTGTATATCTGCTGCTTGATCTACTGTTTTTTGTATTTCATCTATCACATCTTTAAATGACTGCCCCTTATTTAGAAAAAGCTTTCTTGCAAGAAGATCCATTGCCTGTATTCCATTGGTTCCCTCATAAATCTGGGTAATTTTGCAATCTCTTAAAAGCTGTTCCTGGGGATACTCTTTTGTAAACCCGTACCCTCCAAAAATATGAACTCCATGGCTGCACATCTCAAAGGCTCTGTCTGTGATATAACCTTTTGCCACAGGAATCAGAACATCAATAAGGCCCTGGTTTCTTGCTTTATCAACATCGTCTTTACTTACTGTAATCATATCTTCAAGCCACCCAATATAAAAAAGGATACTTCTCATGCCTTCTGAATATGATTTCATGGTTAAAAGAATCCGCCTGATATCCGGGTGCTGGATAATTGGGACACCTGGGGCATCATTGCTTGACTGAAGATGTTTTCCCTGCACCCTTTCCCGTGCATAATTCAATGCATTAAGATAGGATGCTGATGCACATGAAAAGCCCTGCATTCCAACATGAAGGCGGGCTTCATTCATCATTACAAACATGGCCATCATACCTTTGTTCTCTTTGCCAAGAAGGGTACCTCGGCATTGACCTTTGCCTCCAAGAGCCATGGAACAGGTCGGACTTCCATGGATTCCCATTTTTTCTTCAATCCCGGTACAGACAATATCATTAAATTCTCCCTGGCTGCCGTCATCATTTATCCAGAACTTTGGAACCAGAAACAGTGAGATTCCTGAAGTACCTTCAGGAGCACCTTCAATCCTTGCCAGTACCGGGTGAATAATATTTTCGACAAGATCATTATCACCCGAGGAGATAAAAATTTTATTTCCAGTAATGGAATAGGTACCATCATCATTTTTTACTGCTTTTGTGGTCAAAGCTCCCACATCAGAACCGGCTTCTGCTTCAGTCAAGAGCATGGAACCGCCCCATTCACCTGTGTACATTTTTTTAAGAAAGAGTTGTTTCTGCTTTTCTGTACCAAAACGCTCAACAAGTTTCCCAGCTCCGTGGATTAAAATATTATGGAGCATAAAAGGATAGTTTGCTCCATTAAAATAATTATCAGATGCCATTGCCACAACATGGGGCATACCCTGACCTCCATATTCAGGGTCATCACACATTGCAATCCATTCACCCTCTTTGAACAGGTCATAAACCCTGTGAAAAGCTTCCGGTACTTTTACAGTTCCGTTTTCAAAGGTACATCCCTGCTCATCTGTATCTTTCATACAGGTCAACAGCTCTTTAAGTGCAAGGTTTCTTGCTTCTGAAACAACAAGATCAATGGTCTTTTTATTAAAATCTTCAAACTTTTCAAACGCACTTAATTTTTCTACTTCTAACTGCTCGTGAAGTACAAAATCCACATCCCTTCTATCTGCAACAAGTTGTGCCATATTTCCCCCGATATTAATTACTTTGTGTAGTCGTAAAAACCCTTACCGCTCTTGCGTCCGAGATACCCGGCTCTTACCATTTTACGCAATAAAGGGGCAGGACGGTATTTATCTTCTCCAAGCTCTTTGTGAAACCCATCCAGAACAAAAAGGATGGTATCAAGTCCCACCATATCAGCAAGAGCAAGGGGGCCTATTGGATGATTGGCACCAAGTGTCATACCGTCATCAATATCCTTGGCTTTGGCAATACCTTCTGCAAGAACAAAAATAGCCTCATTTATCATGGGGCACAAAATCCGGTTCACAGCAAATCCCGGAGATTCTTTCACTTCTATGGAAACCTTTTGAATTTTTTCAACAAATGCCATGGCTATTTCAAGGGTTTCATCAGTGGTGGCAAATCCCCTTATTAATTCTACCAGTTTCATGACGGGAACAGGATTAAAAAAATGCATACCTATTACCTGACCCGACCTTTGGGTAACACTTGCCATTTCTGTAATGGAAAGGCCTGAAGTATTGGAAGCAAATATAGTCTCTTTTTGACACAAGGTATCAAGCTCCTTATAAACCTCTTTTTTTACTTCCATTACTTCAATAATGGCCTCGATAACCATATCAGCATCACAGGCTGCCTCTTTAAGATCTATGGTTCCTTTAATTCTACCCATAACCTTTTGAGCTTCATCTTCTTCCATTTTCCCTTTGGAGACTGCCCTGTCAAGATTATTTTTAATAGAAGCCATCCCATTTTCCACAAAACGATCTTCCATATCCCGTATACTTACATCAAATCCTGCCCGGGCTGCAGTTTGAGCAATGCCGGCACCCATGAGCCCTGCACCCAAAACACAAATTTTCTTGATTTCCATTGATTCTCCTCCTGTGTTTTTGTTTTCTGAATATTTATAATAAGGTAATAAGATGTTTCCTTTGACACGTTACAGGTAAACATCTCTCCACTGGTGGATTTTACAAATATTCAGTTGTTATTATCATTCTTAATGGAATAATAGCAAAAAACAATATTTTTAGATTGCCACAACAGAGGCATTTGGGGAGGTGATGCTGTAACCGGGTTAAACTGAAGCGGGAGCGGGGGTCTCTTTTTCAGACCTGTTTCTGCCATTCTCTTTTGCAAGGTATAAAAGTTTATCTACGCGGGATAACAGACTAATCTGATCTTCATCAGGGTGATAATGTGCTACACCAAGACTTACACTTGAAAAAATTTTTTCCCCTTTATAAATAACATGCGTACTGAAAACAGCTTCCCTGATTTTTTCACAAATCATCAATGCATCATCAATGCTGCAATCTTTTAAAAGAATTAGAAACTCTTCACCACCCCATCGACAAAAGGCATCAGACTCTCTTATGATATCCTTTGTCAGGGTGACAATATTTTTAATGACTAAATCCCCTGCCAGATGGCCGAATTCATCATTGATTTTTTTAAAATGATCAATATCAAAGGAAATAATTGAGAGTTCAAGATCTTTCCGCTGGGCACCCTTAATAACCTGATTCATAATAATGTCAAAAGCATGACGATTATATATACCTGTTAATCCGTCTATGGATGCCATTTTTTCCAGCCTGCTCTGAAAAGATGAGATTGTCAAATTTGTTAAAATTAGAATAATAATTGTGATTACTGCACAGACAGCAAAATTTGCAAGCAGGGTATTAAAAATTTTCTCTGTTGATTTTTCTTCTGCCTGTTCAACAAATAAAAACAGTTTGAGTTCAGGTATATATCTTGTATTCAGATGGATTGTCTTTTCATTTTTTCTGTATGTGAAATAGGTGCTTTTTTTTGATAAAATTTCATCTGCATGGCTTGACAGACCTTGAATCTGGGAAATATTACGCACTGAGTTTAACATATTTGACCCATTGAGTTGTATATCTCCATTATCATCAATGAAATAAATATTGTTATCATAATTTCTCTGATACTTTTTAATAAGTGCTTTTACAGCTGTAACTGCAATGCCAATTCCGGCTGCTCCAATAAAATTATTCTCATAATCATAAACCCTGTAATTTATAAAAACAGTCATTGCTTCATTGTTGGCCATGTCTGGATCAACATTAATTTCATAACCGGATTTCAGGGAACGTACCCTGAAATACCATTTGTCACTCTCGTTTTTCGGGTCTACTTTTTTTAAAATTCCATCTGCATGATAATAATTCCTTGTTTTTTCCGAGACAAAAAAACTTGTAATTGTATTATATTTTTTCTGTATTGCATTAAGATACCGGGTTATTTTGCTTATATCATTTTCACCTTGAATTACCCACTCCCTTAAAAAAGTATCATTTGCCATGAGAGATGAGATAAAAATCGGGGGAAGAATATCTTTTTGAATTTCAGAATAGATATTATCACAGGTTAATGGAAGTTCATTCAGCTTAATATGTGATCTTAATGACTCTCTTGAAACATAATAGCTTGCCAGACTTGTTGCTGCAAAGCCAGTAATAAGAAGCAGGCTTATAATTAAAACAAGTTTATTACTTCTTGGCTTCATGTGATTTACCATACCTTGATATCTGCATACGCATTATTAGACATATTAATAAAAAGTTTGCAATATTTTTATACAAAAATATGAATATTTGCAGAAATCTGATTTGTTATAAAAAGATACTATTCTATTATCCAGTTTTAATATAAACTGGCAATTAAGACAGAATTTTTTACAGAAAACACAATCCCTGAAAACATATTTAAAAGGAACAGCCATGCAAGTCGATGAAAAAGAATTTTTTACACAGGCAACGCTGAAAATATGCGGAAGTCTTGAGATTGAAAAAGCCCTGCACCAATATTTTTTATATGTGCGCAATTTTTTACCTGCAGGCCAGATGGGATTCCATGTATATCACCGCAATGCGGGCATTGTTGAAACCATTGCCCTTGCCACTGTTAAATCCGGAGAAATTTCTTCAATGAAAATACAACTGTCTGCCAAAGGACGCAGACAGGTTGAAGACCAGCGTTCGGTTCGTATCAGGTTAATTGACCGGCTCGGAGATGATCCTGTTACAGGCCCTGTAGCCAGCAGACTCGGGGCATCTGATCTATCAGCCATTGTCATGGATCTGGTCCTTGAGAGAACAATGCTTGGGGTTTTCAGTGTTTTTAATAATGGAAAAGAAAAATTCACCCGGGAACATATCAATCTTTTAACTCTTTTGAGCAAGCCATGTGCCATTGCACTTACCAATAGTCTGCGATACAGGGAGCTGAAAAGTTTAAAGGATCTTCTCACAGACGACAACAGATATCTTCAGGATGAACTGCGCAGGATATCCGGTGAAAATGTAATAGGAGCTGATCTTTTTTTCAGGCTCAGGGTTTTCCCCATTGTGATTCCGCCATTAAAAGAGCGGAAAGAAGATATCCCGGCACTGGTGCATCATTTCATAGAAAAAAAATCAAAGGAGATGAAACGCTTTAATATTCCAGCTCCCGCCCCTGGTACCATAGATCAACTCATGGAATATCACTGGCCGGGAAATATAAGAGAACTTGAAAATGCAGTTGAACGCTCTCTGATACTTGACAGGAAAGATCTTCTCTATTTCAAGGATATTGGAATATCTCAAAACAGTGAGACAAAATCTAAAACAGTAGCGAGCAATAAACTTTCCATTGAATCTCTGGAGTTTGACAAAGTGATGGCAAGACATATCAAGTATGTCCTTGATTCCTGCAATAGCCGTGTAGAAGGCAGCAAAGGAGCTGCAAAGATACTTAAGATTCACCCGTCAACTTTGAGAAAACGAATGAAAAAACTTAAGATTCCCTTTGGAAGAAAAGCATAACACGACAGGCTGATACAGAATGAAAATTTTTCCAACGTAGAAATTGGGGGCTCGAAGAGGAGCGTATGCTCACACATTAGCGTTTTGTATCAGCCTGTCGATATTTTATTGAGCATGGATTCAATGAGTTCTTCAAAATCAGATACCACCTTTTTATCCTTGATAAGGGATTGACCGCTGACAACTTTAAAATACCTTGAACATATCTTTTTCTGGTTTGTGGAAAAACCTGTGGAATAGCCTTTTTTATCACTCTCTTTTTTTTGTGACAACTCCTGCAGATCCCTGCGGCCATGGGGTCGGTTTATGATATGGGAATAATAAATCAAAACCCTGTCAATGAGAATATAGAGAAGCTGAATGTTTTTATTGGGTCCCAGCTGAAGTTTATCCTGTCCGAGCCGTATGCCTGCTTTTTTAACCCTGGTCATTTTTTTCCCGCCAAACCAGGCGGAACCAGCACCTAAGACTCCACCCACGGCAGTAAAAATACCAAATGTAATACCTGCTGCTGCTGTATCCAATACAGCACCTGCAGTACCGCCGATTACAGCACCTGCTGCTGCAAGCTGCTGTCTGGTAAGCCCCAGAACTTCCCAGGTCTGTTTTGAAAACAGATCATGTCTGAGTATGGAATATTCAGAAAGATGATACTCAAAAAGATTGTGTTTATACAGGGTTCTGATTTTTTTAAACATCAGTTTTTCAAAATTTTTAATAGAATCCTGATATTTTTTATCAAGCCTGTCTTTAACTTTCTCATTGTCATAGGATAAGGTAACAGTCTCAGACACATCAAAAGAGAGACTTTTTTCAATAGTTAGGGATATTAATGCTGCCACCAGGCTGTTTCTTTTTTCCCACTCCTTTGTAAATGCAAAAATCACACAAGAAAGCACATCTTCCAATTCCTGATCAATGGCTTTAAGGCTTTCAAGCATTTTAATCCGTTCACTGAAATCAGCACTGTTGGAATCAAACTCACGAATTGAATTAAAATGTTTGCGGAATTCAAGTTTCCAGTCAGAGATATAATTCTTCTCATTGGTTTTAGAATTTATAATGGCCATTCTCGGACGGCCGGTAAGTCGTAAAATTTCCATTTCAGCCAGGTCGTCATTGCGCACCGGTCTTGCGCCATCCACCACATAAATAATGCCTGCTCCCTTTGCCACAGGTTTTAAAAGCTCACACTCATCTGCATAAAAAGGATCGTGTTTAAATGTATTAATAAACGTTTCAACTATTTTTTCTAAAGGACCTTTAAAGGCTTTAAACCAGGCAAGGGTCTTTTTGGGAACCTGGAATCCCGGTGTATCCACAAAGGAGATAATTTTTTCTCCATCAATTGTTATGGTATATCTCTTTGATACCTTTGTCTCCCCTGGAAACTGACTGATCTGAATCTGATCGTCTTCGGTAAGAGTGGATACCACAGAAGATTTTCCTTCATTGGGATGGCCAATTATTGCAAATTCAGGTATCATGGCTGCACAAACCCTATTACTGATATTCCCGGATCCTCAAGTTTAAACACACTTTTTTCCCACACTTTAAAATTAACATCACTCCTGTCCACACCAAGATTTTCCTGGCCTGCATCCCTGGTCAGCAGAACATATAAAGGTATGCCTCCAGGGATAATCTCCTTTATCTTTTTAATATAATAAAACAGTTCCCGTATGGGAGGCTGCCAGACTTCTTGAAGAATGATCACCTGGTCTGCATTACTTTTGCTGATCATGGTTACAGCATCTGCATCATTATCAAAATCAAAATTTATCCCGATTGTCTCTTTTAACTCCAAAAACAAGTGTTTTTCAATACCCTTAACAACTGTCTGGATAGTTTCACGACAATAAACACTTTTTGAGACAAGAAGCAATGCTTTTCCGGCAGGCACATTTTGCTGAGAATTAAAAAAATCTGTTTTTGACTCACTCTTTACAGGAATATGCTCAATGCCTTGATCCACTGCACTCTTTCGAGTATCAAAGCCAAGGACAGGAGACTTCATCCTGAGAATCAACAGTCTGAAATTTGGGTTTGCAAAATTAAAATTTTTTAATGCCTGCTGTTGAAAAAAACTTCCAACAATAATAAGCAGCCCCCTTGGAATAACAGCATAAAACAAAATTCCAAAACAAAGAAAAGGCCACCAGGAGACAAGATCCTGAGTTGTCAGAGAATAGATACCCTCTTTTAAAATAATGCGGCTGCCTTCTATCTGTTCAATACTTGGAACTGCAAGGATTTCAGGTATAAACCATGACCATGGTAAAGCTATGAATGATACCAGATCATGGACATTGTAACTGGAAGCCATTAACGTGGACTGCCACCCAAAGGCCATATCACTTACAACTATTCTGAAAAACATTCCACCAAGAACACCTGCTGAAAAACTGAAGGCAAACAGAGACGTTAAAATAAAAAAAGGCCAGAAAAAAAGATCCTGGTATTCTTTAGTTTTCATGCGCATGAAGCTTATGAAATATTCCGGATCTTCAATACTCTGGTTAAAAATCAATCTACCCGTTTTTTTTATAATTATGGGCAGCACATTAAAAAACAGGGAAGAGACAAATGTATGAACTATTGAACCTGCATAACTGTTATTTCTTCTCACTCTCCTTCGTACCAGTAAAACCAGAGCAAACAGTATAAAAATTACCTGCAACACAATAAAGAGTGCTGTAAAACTTGTCACATTTACAGGCCGTGTACCATGATAAGCAAGGAATGAATACACCATGGATATCCCGGTAATAAGTCCTGAAAAAATCATTATATAAACCATACAGGTATAAAGGGATGAAAAAACAGTGCCGGGCAGAATTGGCAGCCCTTTTTCATCTTTTCTGCACTTGAGCCATGAAAGCAGAAGAGTCATGTCAGTTTCAGAACTGCCTTTACACCTTCTGTAGATCTTGCGATCCTTAAGCTCCCTTGATCTGATATCTTCCTTGGAATCAAGGGCATTATCCCTGCTGATGAGATAATCAAGATTAAGGATATCTTTTAAATATATTTTCATGACTATTTATTAGCAGATCACAGCAATTTTCACAATTGGTGGAGTTTAAGTGAAAAAAAGCTGATATTTCGTTTTTATAAGTCGTGTATATGTTTAATCACAGTATTTATTGCGAATGGCAATGATATCGTCTTTAACCGCAAAAAAAGCATCAATCAGATCAGGATCAAAGCTTGTCCCCTGTTCCTCTTTAATGATGGCAAACGCCTTTTCCATGGGGAATGCATCTTTGTAGGGACGTTTTGATGTCAGGGCATCGAATACATCGGCAACGGCGGTAATCCGTCCGGGCAGCGGAATGTCCAATCCTTTTAGGTTGCCCGGATAGCCGGATCCGTCCCATTTTTCATGATGTGTTAATGCTATGATTTCAGCTGTTTTCAGTATGCTTGAGTCTGACCCGCTTAAAATTTTCCCGCCAATTGTGGTATGCTGTTTCATGATGATCCACTCCTCAGCATTCAGTTTTCCAGGTTTCATGAGGATGTTATCGGGAATACCGATTTTCCCCACATCATGCATGGGAGATGCATAAAAAAATTCATCTATCTCCTGTTTGCCCAACGAGATAGCATGGCCGATCACCTGAATATAATATCCAATACGCTGGATATGATCACCTGTTTCCTGATCTTTATATTCCGCTGCCTGGGAGAGCCTTAATATGGTATCCAGGGAATAGAGCCTCATTTTTTCAGAAGCAGCTTCCAGTTCATCAAATGCTTGCTTCAGTTTGGCTGTTTTTTTTGCAACTTCCTCTTCCAGCTTGTTCTGGTAATTTTGCATATGATCATTGTAGGCCTTGATTTTGAGAAGCGACTTGACCTTGGCCTTCAGTATGATCTGCTCCAAAGGCTTGGGCAGAAAATCATCAGCTCCTGCTTCAACAGCCTTGACACGATCCGTCAGCTCATCATGCCCTGAAATAATCATTATAGGAATATTTTTTTTTACTGGATCATTTTTAAGTTTATGGATCAGTTCAAATCCACCCATACGCGGCATGCTCAGATCCAGAAGGATTAGGTCGGGTAAAAGAGAACCCATTTTTTCCCAGGCATCAATACCGTCGAAGGCTTCACTCACCTGATACAGCATCCGCGATAGAATGCTCTTTATCAAAAGACGATTCATATCATCGTCGTCAACAACAAGAATATGATTGGGCAGTTCCATGTATTATCCTCAGGGTTTAATTATGGGAAATTTCAGTTCAAACATGGCACCGCCCTCTTTGCCCTTTGGCTCAAAAGAGATCTCCCCGGAATGGGCCGAAACAATATTATGGACAGTGGCAAGTCCCAGTCCGGTCCCGTACTTTTTCCCAGTGGTTATAAAGGGGTCAAACAATGAATTTTTTATCTCTTCCGGAATCCCCGGACCATTGTCTACAAACCGAACCACGACATGGTTCTCTTCACATTCGGCAGTAACCCATATTTTTTTGTCTTCAGCCTCATGGTTCCCATGGAAGAATGCTTCTTTGGCATTCATGATCAGGTTGTCAAATACTCTGTGTATCTGATCACAATTAAATTTCACTTGAATATGATCGCAAGATTTATAACTGGAGACAAGTGAGATACCCATGGTCGCCAGCCTGTCACTGTGGATGCTCAAGGTCGTCTCCAGAAAAGGGACCAATACGATAGGTTCAATGTTTAATTGGGGGGCATAGCCCCTTGCAAAAGCCAATAGATCGACAATCATCCGGTTTAGCCGATCGCATGATTCCATAACCAGTGACAGGTTTTTGGAGATCTCTTTCTCTTCCAGGGCCTCAGAATCCATCTGGGCAAGCTGGGTAAATCCCATGATCGTATTCAAGGGATTCTTAAGGTCATGGACCACAGTACTGGTCATATGTCCAATAGCGGTCAATCGGGTGTCCCGTTCACTGATATTCTTTTCCAGGAAGCGATTCTTTACATGGGCGGCAATTCGGGCTTTCAACTCCCGCATCTCAAAGGGTTTGGGCACATAATCCGTAGCACCAACTTCAAGTCCAGCTTCAACAGCTTCTCCCCCTGATTTTGACGTGACCAGGATAATTGGAATATCGGACAGGAAGTGATCTTTACGAATTTCCCGGCATAGTTCATATCCGTCCATCTCCGGCATCATCACATCGGATATGATCAAATCCGGATTTATATTCCTGGCCAATTCCAATCCCTGACGACCGTTTTCAGCTTGTTCCACCAGGTAGGTTTCAATAAGGTTGCTGACGATGAATGCCCTCAAGTCAGGGTTGTCCTCCACCACTAAAATTTTATGAGCATCTGGTGGAGCTGATTTTCTATCTTTATATTCCTCAGTAATGCTATCGCTCAGGGAACCCTTGACCACATCGGCAAACAGGGTTCTTTTATTGATTTTAACCCTTTCCTGGTATTCCTTATCCATCAGTGCATCAAGCCTTTTTGCTGTAATCTGGTCGAATTTTCTTCGTCCTGCTTGCTTTCTGCGATCATCCTTGGGAAGAAGTGGCTTCAGTGGAAGCTTAACTTGAAAAGTAGATCCTTTACCGATTTTGGAACTTACATTGATTTCTCCTCCATGGAGCAAGGCTAATTCACGAACCATTGCCAGCCCCAGCCCTGTGCCTTCATTCTTCCGGGAATGTTGATCATCCACCTGTAGAAATCGTTCAAAAATCAACTCTATTTTTTCTTCGGGAATACCTATGCCCGTATCCTGAACTTCAAACCAGGTACAGTTCTTATCGCTCCCGGCACAAATATTTATTTTTCCATTGTCAGAAGTGAATTTCAATGCATTTGAAATGAGATTGGCTGCAATGGTTTCGACTTTTTCAAGATCCATGTCAGTATCAGGAATCTTATCCATTCCGGAAATGGTTATATCGATATTTTTCTGTCTGGCATAGGGGATGGTTGCCTCAGCAAGCTCTGAAAGAATTTTACCCAGATTTCCGTTTTTATAGTGGCAGATCAACTTTCCCGCATCTGCCTTGGCAAAATCCAGTATGGTGTTCACCTGCCGCAGGAGTCGATGGGCGTTTGCTTCTATGGCCCGGAGCATTGGAACAGGGTCCATGTTATTCCAGCCTTGCAGAAGTTGCTCAAGCGGACCGATGATAAGGGTCAAAGGAGTTCGAAGTTCATGGCTCACATTAGAAAAAAACCGCATCTTCATCTCATCAAGCTTGCGTAACTTCTTATTAGTTTCCGCTAGCTCCTGTGTGACTTTGTTAAGCTCTTCGTTGGATTTTTGAATTTCATAACGGGCCTTGAATGCATTATATTGATTAAGCTCTTTTATGTATGCTCCAAAAAGTGCAAATACAACCATTGCGATAAGAAAAAAATTATTATTAAGCAAGATAGGTATATTGTCGATATTCCCCTTAATTGAAATTGGAATAATATATGAAGCATAAATCCAAGAACTTATCAAAATGGTCTTTTGTAATGGCAGAGTTAAAGTTACACATAATACCAAAATAACAACAACCAAACCAGCATAGTAAGGAGAAAAATATCCTTCTGTTAAATGAATCATAAGAGAAATACCAAATCCAGCTTCTAAAAACAAAAATATGCTAATTCTATTAATATGTTTTTGTAAAAAAGCTGATTTTTTTATTGTAAAAAAAACTACAACAAAAGGTGTTGTCATAATTACTCTTAATGGAAAAAGAATTGATAAATATTTTGGATACATAAAAAAATCTAAAATAGTGAAGAAAGGGATAGCAATCATTGCAATTATAGAGGTTATAATTACATTTCGTATATTATTTTCTAATATTTCTTTTTTAAATATCTTCTCTATAGTATCTTTTGTCATCATCTTTTTCTATTGGATATTTTTATACATTGCTTTTAAATATTGTGCTCTTGTAGCAAAAGATTTCTCATTAAAAATTTGTTTATATGCCCAAATAAATCCTTTCTCTAACTCATCTACTGTTATTTTTTTTGGCTTATATAAGACATCAAAAAATGTACATTTATCCCAAAAAGGTTCTTTTTCAATTAAACGATCTTCTTCTCTTAAACGTCCCAACAATCTTGACCCAGGTAATGGTGTTGAGATTGTCAACTGCCCAGTTATATTATTATTATTCATAAACTCTACAACATCATTAAACACATTCTTCTCATCATTATCAAGGCCAAACATAAATGATCCAAAAACAATAATTCCGTTTTTTTGAATTTTTTCAATATTGCTACTATAGTTAACTAATTGTCTGTATTTCCATGAATTATTATTCAAAGTCTTCAAATTTTCAGGGTTAATACTTTCAAATCCAATCAATAAGAACAACCCCCCGCTCTCATATGCTAATTTTAACAAATCTTCATGTTCACCTATACTTATGTCTGATTGTGCTACCCATCTAATACGAAGTTCCTTAAGTAGCATCATTAATTCTCTAGCATATTTTCTATCGATGAACAAATTGTCATCAGCAAACATAATTGTTTTACCAGGGAAACATTCTTTTATTTTATTTATTTCAATCTTTACTTGTTCAATAGTTTTTTTTCTAAATTTACTTCCATAACATTTTGTAACTAAACAAAATTCACAATTATGTGGGCACCCCCGGCTTACCTGCACTGGTATTAAATTATAAAAATATTTTGGATTTTTAAAATAATTTTTATTTTTCAATAACTCATATCCCGGAACAGGCGACTTAGTCATGTCAATAAAAGTTCCTTCTGGCTGTCGGTAGATTTGCTCTTCCCTGTTATTTCTAAAATCTTCTAAAAATTTAGGCCAGAGGTTTTCAGCTTCACCAATAATAACAGTATCCACCCATTCTAATGCCTCATCTGGTAAAACTGAGGCATGTATACCTCCCATTACTACATAACTCCCTCTTTTTCTGAACTTTCTTGCAATTTCATAACCGCGAGTAACCTGCTGAGTCATTGCAGATATGCCAACCATATCATATCGAATGCTAAAATCAATTTCTTCAAAATCTTCATCAATATATGAGACTTCAATATTTGATGGTGTTAATCCAATTATAGTCAAAATACTTAAACTAGGAGAATACCATGGTTTTAATAATTTAGTCCTTTCTTCAAGTGTTTTTCTAATTTGATCTGTTTTTGCCCATATAGTTCTTTTAGGACTTATCAAGCAAATATGTTTTAATTTTTTTTTTGGCATATCTTAATTTTTCACGACTATTTTTTTTTCAATCGTTTTCACAAAATCACCAACAGTATTAACATCGGCCAAGACAGATTCTTCAATGATTATATCAAATTGTTTCTCAATCCTCGCCAGTATTTCAATTGCCATTAACGAATCAAGACCCAATTCTTCAAGTATCAGTGTATCATGGGTTATTCCTGATGAATCAATTCGTGTAATTTTTGATAAAATATCAATAAAATCTTTATTATTGTTTGCTCTTTTTTGTGCCATTGAATAATTTCTCCTCCTAAATTCCAACCTCTCGCAATATCATAAATTATCTATATCAGATTCATCAACTTAGGAATCTTATACACTGCAATAATCTCACCTAAAAATTTTTTAATATTTATATATTCATCTTTCATATCTTTATTTGTATCCATTTTAATCCCGGCAGACAGCGTATTGTCTTTAAACTCAATAATAGCATCCTTTATCTTGGGATACGAAAGGATTGCTTTTTTCACCTCTTCCAGATCTATCATATTTCCTTTCAATTTTCTGGTATTTTTTTTTTCTTTTATAAAAAGCAGATGATCATCCTCTATCCTGCCGATATCACCGGTTTGAAACCAATCATCTTTAAATGCTTCTTGAGTTTCCTTATTTCTTCTATAATATGATTTTGTCATATAAGGATTTTTAATCAATATTTCTCCCTCACCATTTTTATTCGCAGAAGATATCTTATAATCTATTCCATCACAAAAAGGACCGATTGTTCCAGCCTTTGCCTGTCTTCTAATGTTTCTACTGAGCGGTGTAAATTCAGTCAGCCCATATCCGTGAAGCAATTCAATATTAAAGGCTTCTTTAATTATTTGATATTTTTCTTTTGTAAGAGTACTTCCCCCGGAAACAAATGCCTTTAAGGAGGATAGATCAGTTGATTCCTCTCTACAATTAAAAAGTAGTTCATATATTTCCGGTATTGCTGTGATTATATTTATTTTGTATTGCGGAATATATTTAAATAATTTCAATGGATTAACAGTTAGTGAAAGAATAGAAGTCATCTTATATAACAATGGCACAAAAAGGCAGCCGATCAAAGGAAAGATATAATAAAATGGAAGGATTACCAGCATATTTTCTCCTGGTTTTGGTTTCAACCCCTTTACTAAAACCTCAGCCCCAATAAGGTATTGGCTATGTGGTACCATTGCACCGAGTGGGTATCCATACCCTCTATAAGTATAATTGATAGAGGCAATACCATCATCTATCTCAGCAGGTTCATATTTATTTTTTCCTGTCTGGTGTAGCTTAAGTTTACCATTTGATCTAATAATAACTATCTTTTTTTTTAGATACGGCACTATAAGTGGTAAAAGTTGTTCCTCAGCTATAACTGCGTGGAATTCTGAATTTGAAAATATCTCATCAAGCTCTATCTTCCTGTAAGCCAGGTTGACAGGTATCGGCTTTGCCCCAATATCCATTAATGCTAAAAAGATAGAAACAAAATCGACAGAATTTCCCAGAAACAAGGCAACGATAGAGTTATTTTGTATGCCTGATTTATTTAAAAATTTCTTGCCTTCATTTATTCTTTCTTTTAACTGTTCAGCTGAAGTATAAACATGAGAGTTATCAGGCAATAGTTCGATATAGGCAGGATGGTTTCCCCATGTATCCAGTGATTGAAAAACTTTGTCGGTAATCTTCATAATTTATGGCTTTTCTCCAGTAATTATGACAGTCTGCTCAGGGTTACCCATTGATGATGTAACCCTGATATTTTGAAAACCGGCATTTTCAAGCATGGATATTAGCTCATTGCCTGAATAAAATTTAAAGTATCCATCCTCTTCCAGTTCAAATAGAGCCGCTGCCTCGTTTAACATAGCTCTGGCAGCTGTTAAGTTCATTTTCTGATCTTTAATCTCTGTATCTACTATATCAAATTTCCTAACCTTGTCAATATAGTCTGTGAAAATCAGAGATATGTCACTATCCGGTTTCATTGATGAAACAAGCAATCTACCGCCGGGTTTTAGTATCCTGTAAAATTCATAAATGATATCATCAGGATTATAGAGATACGAGATAAAAAGGCTTGCTGCAATTTTGTCAAAATAATTGGAGTTGAAATTTAAATTTAATTCAAGTCCATTATTATTGAAGATCAGTCTTTTAAAGGCTATGTCAGAAGTTCGTATATTCATGTAATCTTTATGACTGATCGATTTTTGATTAATATATTTTCCCTCTTCCATATCTTGAACAATTAAATCTTTATTGATAAATCTGGAAGCACGGTTAAAATCTATAAGCGTCTCATAATCTTCATTATTAAAATTTTCTATTAAATAAGAGTGGTCATCATTCGTTAAGATAGCTCCCCTCATTATAGTATAAAGCCTTGCCGAAGACTTTTGTAATAAATTATCAATTGTAATATTTATCAATCCATCAATTCGATTCCTTAAAAAATTGAAATCAAGATCTGTATTTTTTATGAATTTTTCAACTGGAATCAGCCGATTAGGATCAAGGTCCATCTGGATAAACTCAGTTTTTTGGGGACGAAGTGACTTGTAAGAATGGAATAGCTTTTCACATTTAACCCTTGTCTTGTCCAGAGCTTCTGGAACAAGATCAATCAGCACGAGATGGGTATTATTGATGTTTTTCCCCTGGTCTCCAAGGGTCGAAAGCATGTTTTCAATAAAGAGACCCGTACCACAGCCTATATCAGCAAACACCTCTCCGTTTTCCAGCCCGATAAGCTCGCTTTGAAGGGTAAGAAATTCTCTGAATTCCTTAATATTTTTATAAAAATCATATCCGACATTGCTGCCTTTACCAATAAGGTAATGCTTCCAGTAATCATTGGGTTTAAATTTTTCAGTATTGTCTAATCTTTCCCTTTCATAGGTGATAAGCCCAACCATGTTTTTTCTGTCCGGAGCAATTGGTTTGATATCTTTCTTATACTGCATACGGTAAATTAATTTTGTTATCAACTTAAATGTTTTTATGGCATCATCACTTGAACGCAGGTTATGCCCTGTTGGTATTTCAATGACTTTTCTTATGCCATCTGCTTTAACACTCATAAGATCTTTTACTTCATTTTCCAGGATCCATCTGTCATATTTTCCATATATCCACGTTACAGGAATAGAAATTCTTGACATGTCATGCCTGGCATCTGTGATATATGCATATTTATTATTAATAAGATCCTGTGCAATCATATCAACATCCATAAGATGCCCTAACACTCCGGTCACTCCGCTTTGAATACCAATTTTTGCATTTCCAATTATGTCCATGCCACCCATAACATTGCCAAACGCACTCTGCCCGCAGGTAGCTCCCATAACATTGATAAGATAATCAACCTTCTCATTACTCTGATCGATAATAATTTTACGGGCGTCCAGTGCTGACATGCTGAATGCAACCAGGATCACCATACTGGGCTTAAAAACAGGATTGTTGTATACATAATGCAGTGTTGAACTTAAATCATCCAGCCCCTGAGTAATCTTATAGTGAAGCATCTCATACCCGCGTTTTGGAATCATCTCCTTATTATAACTTTCACCGGGTCTGTTAACTCCATCATACCTTATTGTTATTATATCTTTATTTAACTGGCGATAATTTGTAATTAATGTTGATACAAGGGGTGATAATGTTTCCTTTTTCTTTCCAAAAGCGGGAGGAAGAATAACAACCGGTGCAGAAGTGCCTTTACCGGTATAATTAAGGAGTGCTGCGATCTTTTTGCCAGCACTGTTTTGATAGGTAACTACCCTGGAAACAATCTTTTCTTTTGCAGTTGATGGAAGATTTTTTTGATATGATTTTTTTTTCTTCCAGACGGAAGGCTGGAACTTTTGAAATATGAAATCAGAATATTTGATACCTGCTTCAACACCAATTTGAAAAACCCTGTTCCCGTCAGGTGTGGTTTTCTTTACTATATGGCGTACCTCTCCGTATGAATCCAGCCCATAATCTGTGTCTAAAATATAGTTTAGCGACTTTCCTGACTTGATTGAATCTTCAATAAGTTTATCAGGCAACACCTCGCATAAAAAACCGCGCCTGCTGATGTCAATCAGTTTGCCCTGAAGTTGCCGGCCTGATGTCTCATCTAAGTTAATGGAGATATCAATATTATCACTAAAAAATTTTCTCTCATAAGACCTTTGGTCAGACTTATAGAGAATAGGTGGAAATTCAAATATGACACGGTCATTATAGCACTTGATAAGTTTTGTCGTAAAAGAATAGCTGCTGCCCTTGAAATAAAAAGTGAATTGGGAAGAATGATCATGGCTTAGCCCCAGATCAAATATTTCCGTGTGACTTGATGTTATCAATGCCCGATCTTTGATGTTTATTCCATTTATATTTAATTCAAACATTTTCTGACTATTTTTAAAGGAAATATTTAAAGAGATTTTTTCTTTCATAACCTGTTTTAAGATTGTATTTTTTTCCTTTTGTTTAGTAATCTCATATTGACCACTGGTTCTCTTTTTTGCAATTGTTTCCTGCTGGGCTTTTAATGTGGAGCTTGAAGTGGTGCGAACAATGAAATTATATATTCTTTTTTGATTAATTTCACTAATGTCGGCAAACAACACGCCCGCGCTTTTTATATCTTTAAAACAATTTTCATTTACATAAGTTATAATGCCATTGGTTTCAATTTTTCTTGTGTCATCCGGCAGGTAAAATTCAAGGTCAATATCATCACCCGGGCAAAGATCACCTTGAAATTTCAAAAGACATCCTACAGGCGAAATATTATCTATTGAACTGTTGGAGATATCTTTTTTCTTGCTGAAAATTTTAGTAAGAAGGCATATGGTACGCGGGACCACTCTGTTATCATTCACTTCATGGTTATTTGTCGATTTTGTCTGAATCAAATCCTCTATGAAATTATTAATATGCGCTACTTGGGTTTCAGTTTTATGGGAGAATTTTATTCCCAAAATATACTCATGATCATTTTTAACTTTATTTTTCCATATTGTTTCACATTGTATATGAAGTTGTTCTGATAATTTGGGCAGGTTAAGAAAAACACTCTGTATAGCATGATTTGGTTTCTGAATGTCTGCTATAAGCAGCATCCCGCTTCTACTGATATCAATAGTTTCGCCAACAAAGGTATGCCCTCCCATTACAAACGTTACCCTGTTCTTATGGGATACCCTGATGTGTTTTCGTTTATCACCCATTGAAAACAATACCATTGACAGCGCATGTAACTTCATTGTCGACAAGAAGAATAATTGGATTTTTAGATTGAGATTTTTTGATAGAGAAGTTAGAAAAGAATGAAAAACCAGCTACTAATTGAACCACAAATCACCTCAATCAAACTATGTAATAGTTTATTAAATATTCATAAGATAACAGAAACAAATAAAAGTCAATCTTTTTCACGGTCACGGTAAATTTATTCTGATTCTTAAACCCTTGTAAAACTGGTTAAGCAATATATTCCGTTGACACTCTTATTATCCCCATAGTATTATTTACTTTTTCCAAAGCACTTTTAAAAATTTTAGTATGAAGAGAGGAAACTAATGAAATGGTTTCGTAGATTTTTTATTCTAATTCTTTCCCTAACTGTCTGCATCACAGCAATAATTTTCTTC
>JAQICW010000571.1 GCA_027858355.1 Desulfobacula sp. | reverse complement strand
AAGTATTGTCATTTGTAAATAAGTTTTTTTGTGTTAGGTGATTAGGATGAGAGGATAGTATTGGACATTTTCGATCTTAATTGCTAACATCGACAAGAAAAATAGAATTATGAATTGAATACAAAAAGGAGTTTAGATTGATCCAGAAAATTAAAAATTCAAGGAACAACGACCTTACAAGGGAAGCATACAACGATATCAGAAAGATGATTTTTTCAAATGAACTCAAGCCCGGACAAAAGATCCCGTACAGGAAGATGGCTGAAGGATCGAACATGAGTTTGACACCCGTTGTCCAGGCCCTGAAACATATGGAATTCATGGGCCTGGTACGTAATGAACATAATAAGGGTTTCTTTGTCGAAAAAGTGACTCCCCAAGAGATTGACGAAGCCTATAAGCTTAGGAGTATCATCGAACCTATGATGCTGGTCCAGACCATTTCGAACCTTGATGAACAAGGCGAAAAAAAGATTAGAACTGCTCTGGATGAATATCTTGATGCCTGTAAAAGAGGATCTTTAAAGTTAAAACTGGTTAAGGATATTCAATTTCACATGTCCATGGCAGAATTATCCGGTCAGAATTTATCCATCTTGATTCTAAGATATTTGTTTGATTTTCTATATCTGCGTTTTAGCAAAGAGCTGATTTTATCACGTCCTACCGAAGATTCAGCTACGGACCATTCTGCCATATTTGATGCGATTAGATCCAGAGATATTGAAACAGCGACCCTGGTTCTTAAGAAACATATAAATGACATACATATAAATGCTTTGGATGGTATACAAGAGAGGCTTTCAGAAGTGGAGGAGATAATTTTTTAGCTGTCTAATAACAAATAGTATACTTAATATAATATAATCAGTTCGTACTGCATATAGCCTTTTTAACTTCTTTGAAAAATTCAATCCCCATGAAAAATCCTTAACCATAATTAAGGCTGTATACCCTTATTGTAAAGGCAATTAGATATTAGTATATTTTTTAAATACAAATAGTTATAGCCAATAATAAAGAAATATTAAAATATAGTTTAAAATATATTGACAAAGTGAATTACATTTTGTATTTGATTTTATAAACGGTTCTCTTAACATAATGAAGGGTAAAAAAAGGAGTAAACAAACAAGGAGAGAGAATTATATAACTCAGGGGAGATCAAAACAATGCTTAAATACATTATCAAAAGAGTGCTATGGATGATTCCGACCTTGATCGGTGTATTAATCATTCTTTTCAGCCTGACTTACATGTTGCCCGGCGATCCGGCGACTGCAATGCTTGGCCCCAGGGCAACGCCTGAGTTGGTGGCGGCATTGAATACAAGGCTCCATTTAGATGAAAGCATGCCGGTCAGATTAGGGTATTATTTATTCGGCATTGTTAAAGGCGATCTTGGAACCTCTGTCTGGTCCGGGCATAAGGTCGGTTCTCTTATATTTACAGCACTGCCGCACACAGTTTTGCTCGCAATATGCAGTCTGGGAATTGCGGCAGTCATTGGAATTTTTATGGGTGCGTTTGGTGCCGTTCGCCAGAACAGCGTGATTTCGAGAATTGTCACCATTGTTTCTCTGGTGGGTGTTGCTGTCCCGGATTTTGTCGCAGCTCTTTTACTCATGCTTTTATTTTGTGTCCAATTTCCAATCCTGCCTGCAATCGGAGCGGGTACTGAAGACGGGATCACGGGTATTGCCGTGCACCTGATTTTACCGGCCACTGCATTGGGCATCGGCTGGGTGGGTTATCTGTCTCGATTGACCCGGGAATCAATGGTGGAAGTTCTGGATTCTGATTATATTAGAACAGCAAGAGCTTTTGCTATTCCCCAACGATTAATTGCCTATAGTTATGCATTGAAAAATGCCATTATTCCTACCATCACTGTAATCGGTCTTGGTGTGGGCAAATTATTGGGAGGGGCAGTGTTTGTGGAGATTATATTCAATCGGCCCGGGCTTGGAAAGTTGATCGTGGATGCGGTTTATGCCCGGGATTTTCCAGTTGTTCAGGGAGGTATTCTGGTGGCAACAATTTTTTTTGTACTTGCAAACCTTTTAGCCGATATCTCTTATGGATTTGTCAATCCCCAAATCCAATATGAATAGCAAATAATAATAAAGATAAACATATCTTAAGGCCTGAAACAATGAATACGACACCATCCAAAGTAATACCGGGTCAGATGAGTCTGACACCTCGATGGAGTGAAACACTTTCCATGGCTTTTAAGGCCGTTGTAAAAGTGAAAGGCGGTCTGCTTGGAACTGTTTTTATTTCCATCATGCTTTTATGCGCATTTTGTGCTCAGTGGATCTCTCCCTATGATCCCGATGCACAGGATATTGTTCACAGATTTGCCGGACCCGGTTTGACCCACCTGCTAGGTACCGATTATCTGGGAAGAGATATTCTCTCCCGTATCATTTACGGATGCCGCATAGCCGTGCTTGTCGCATTCGGCGCAGTAAGCCTTTCATCCATCATAGGCGTCTTTTTGGGTGTAATAGCGGGATATAATGAGGGGAAAAAAATTGACTATTTTCGTATCTGGCTGTTTGATATTGTCCGTTCTTTCCCACAGATTATCCTTGCCCTTGCCATCGTCGCGGTACTTGGCCCCTCTTTAGTAAACGTGGTTATGGCTCTGGCATTTACAGCTTTTCCCTTTTATGGACGAATTGCCCGCGCCCAGACGCTTTCCGTAAAAGAGGCAGACTATGTCAAGGCAGCCGAAGCCATGGGGCAAAAACCGTTAACTATTATTTTAAGACATATTACTCCCAATATCATGGCCCCGGTAATTGTGTGTCTCGGTATGGACATGGCCACCATGATCATATGGGAGTCAGGGCTTTCTTTCCTGGGGCTGGGCGTCAGGCCGCCGACAGCTTCATGGGGCATCATGCTGCGAAACGGGTATAAATATATCCAGGTATCCCCCTGGATGATTCTTTGGCCTGCCCTGGCCATAGCGTTTGCAATGATTGCCTTTTCTCTTTTCAGCGAAGGATTGAGAGTGGCATTGGATCCAAAGGAGCGTGAAAGATGAAAAAAGAAGACCCCCTGCTCGAAGTAAGTAAATTGACACTGGATTATCGACTTGGAAAACGAAAAATGAGGGCTCTGGACAGGGTCAGCTTTCAGCTTGAGAAAGGTGAAATAATGGGTGTGGCCGGGGAAAGCGGTTGTGGGAAATCCACACTGGGTCTCGCAATTATCAAGCTTCTGCCTAAAATTGCCGAAATCACACGCGGTGAAATCCTGTTTGAGGGTCAAGACCTGTTAAAATTTTCCGAAAATGAGATGAACCAGAAAATACGGGGTCAGAAGATCAGCATGATCTTTCAGAACCCTCAACATGCTCTGAATCCTGTGTTTACCATTGAAAAACAGATGACGGATATACTCCGGGTCCAGGAAAAATATAAAAATAAAAGAAAAAGACCCCATCGTTATTTTCGCGAACAGGCTACAGAACGTCTCACGAGTACAGGGATTGCAGATCCTGCCGCTCGTTTATCCAATTATCCCTTTGAATTTTCAGGGGGGATGAAACAACGTGTAATGATTGGAATGGCCTTGTCATCCGGAACCTCACTGCTCCTGGCAGATGAGGCAACTACAGCCCTTGATGTCACCATCGAAGCCCAGATAAATCGGTTGATCTCCGACCTTGCCGCTGAATATGGAACATCTGTCCTCTATATCAGTCACAATCTTGGCGTTCTTGCCGAGCTGGCCGATCGAATCATGATCATGTATGCCGGACGGATCTTTGAAATGGGCACCACGGCTGATGTATTTGATTCTCCCTCTCACCCATATTCTGCTGCGCTTTTGGAATCATTGCCCAGTCGCCAGGCCAGGGGCAAACGTCTGCTTTCAATTCCCGGATTTGTCCCGCCACTGGATCAACTGCCCGAAGGATGCTCTTTTCATCCCCGTTGCCGGTTTGTCGAAGATATCTGTACAAGAGAAGTGCCACCATTTGAAGAGGTCACAGATGGCCACTGGTCAGCGTGTTTTTTAGACAAAAAAAGGGGGAGGAAACGATGGCAATGGATTTAATAGACATTCGAAATCTGAAAACTTATTTTTATCAAAACAAAGGACTTTTATCCAAAGTTTTTGGGGAAGGCATGAAAACTGTCCATGCTGTGGATGATGTCAGTCTGACAATTCAAAAGGGGAGAACATTCGGATTGGTCGGGGAAAGCGGATGTGGAAAGTCCACTTTGGGACAAACCATTTTCCGGCTGGTGAAAGCCCAATCCGGTGAGATTCTGTTCCAGGGCCGGGATGTTTTAAAGATGGATCCGAAAACCCTTATGGGGTTTCGTCAAAAAGCCCAGCTTATTTTTCAGGATCAGTACGGGTGCATGAACCCGCGCATGACAGTGGGCAAGATTATTGCCGAGCCTTTATTGATGAGAGAGACGGGTAAGATGGATAAACATGATCTTTTTCAGGAGGTTGCCAAGCTTTTGCTGGCTGTAAATCTGGACTCTGATTCCGCGAAAAAGTTTCCCAATGAGTTTTCCGGTGGACAGGCCCGTCGCATAGGTGTGGCAAGGGCCATTGCCTTGAACCCGATATTTATTATGGCAGACGAACCCACTTCAGGGCTTGATATTTCGACTGCGGCAACCATATTGAATCTGATGCAGGATCTACAGGACAAACTGGATATTACCTATTTATGGGTTTCCCACAATTTAAACCAGGTAAAATACATGTCAGATGACATGGCCGTCATGTACCTTGGAAAAATTGTAGAAATGGGACAGACAAAAGATGTATTCAATGCGATGGCCCATCCTTACACAAAAGCCTTGATTTCAGCGGTTCCACAGGTCTCGGCAAGTCAACAGAAGAAGACCATTTTTCTTGAAGGTGAAATTCCAAGCCCGATTAATCCCCCCTCGGGGTGCAGATTCAGAACCCGTTGTCCTCAAGTTATGAAAAAGTGCAAAACCCGTGAGCCTCCCCTGATCGACCTGGGCAGCGGACATTTGTGTGCCTGCCATCTTCACAGGGAAAATTAAAAAATTATTTAAGAGATTATAAGAGATTATTCATATGCAAATTCCTTGGTTTTCAAACTCAAATAATGCCTTGATACAATCGGGCAGGCCTTTTGTAAAAATGCATGGGTTGCGCAATGATTTTGTCATTGTGGATGGCCGGGAACAACTCTATCTCCCATCAACAGAAGAGATTGTCCACATATGCGACCGCCACGAGGGTGTCGGTGCTGATGAATTGCTGATTGTGGAACCACCCAGAAACCCTGCGAACTATGCTTTTATCCGAATTATTAACCCGGACGGACGGGAAGTGGAAGCCTGCGGCAATGCAACCCGGTGCATCGGGTGGTTGCTGTTAAAAGAATGTCGTCAAAAAGAAATTCGAATTGAGACCCTTGGCGGGGTTCTGACCTGTACCCTGGCTGGAGAAAAACAAGTGACGGTGGAAATGGGAAAAATCAGGACTGAATGGCAGGACATTCCTTTATCCAAAGAAATGGACACACTGCATCTCAATATCGAGATGGGCCCTCTTCGTGATCCTGTGGGCATGAATATCGGGAATCCCCATGCCGTATTTTTTGTGGAGGATGTTGATTCAATTGATTTGTCAATCTATGGGAAAACACTCCAGACCCATCCGCTGTTTCTCGAGGAGGCAAATATTGGTGTTGCACAGTTGTTAAATCCCGAAACCCTGAAACTTATCGTATGGGAGCGCCCAGGCGCTTTAACAACTGCTTGTGGCACTGGGGCTTGCGTTGCCGTTGCAGCCGCCCATAGAAGAGGTTTGACCGATAAAAAACGCATGACGGTCATCATGCCTGCAGGGTCTGTTGAAATTGAACTCAAAGATCAGAATCTTGCTGTCATGACAGGGCCTGTAGAAATTTGTTATGTGGGTTATCTTGTCTAAATATAAGACCGGTATAAGGATACGTATCATTGGATGGTAAAATATAATTTAAAATTTAGGAGTTATGATAGATGAATGCTAAAGAAAGAATGGAAGCCGCGATTAATTTAAAACCTGTGGACAAGGTGCCCAATGCACCGTTTACTGAAGCCCCGGTTTGCCATTATTTTGGTTCAACCTTTAAGGCTTCCCTTCTTGAAGGCCCGGAAATGTTCAAAGCCCATATGAAAAGTCTGGAAGAATTTAAATTTGACTGGGTGATGCTGGGAATGGGTCTTATTGGCGGCATTATTCCCGAAGCCCTGGATTGTCAGGTGAAATATCCGGAAGATGTGTTTCCTATCATTGAAAAAACCAGTATTTTTTCAATGGCGGATGTAGAGCGCATTGCCCAAAAAAACATGTTTACCCAACGCATGGACAGCTTCCTTGAAGGAGTCAGGCTTCTTAAAAAAGAGTTAAAGGATGAAGTGCCCATTGCCTGTGAATATATTTCTCCATTTACCATTGCCACTCGATTGAGAGGCACCAATGAAATCATGAATGACATGTATGAAAACCCGGATCTTGTCCGCACCCTTCAGGAAGCCATGGTTCCTTTGGACATTGCCCTGGGTAAAGCCTTGATCGATGCCGGGGTGGACTATATTTTCTATGGGGCTGACATGGAATGCCCAGTGCTTTTGTCTCCCAAGCATTATAAAGAGTTTGTTCATGAACCTACAACCAAGGTGTGTAATGAATTGTCTCGTCTTGGGGCCAAGGTGCTTCCCCATATGTGCGGGGATATCGTAAAGACAGGTATTGTGGATCTGCTCTTGGAAATGGATATTCACGGTATCATGCCGGGTAATCTTACCCAGGAAAAAGTTTTGGACATCCGGGAGTTAAAGGAAAAAGTCAAAGATCGTATCTGTATTTTTGATAATATCAATCC
>JAQICW010000554.1 GCA_027858355.1 Desulfobacula sp. | reverse complement strand
GCGTTTCAAGGATTTACTCCCATTTAATCGTATTCTTACAGTCTTACTCCCCATTATATTTGACTCTACATAATGGCGATTATGGGGAGCTCCCCATAAGCGGCAAGCTCCCGCAAAAGATAATATGTTACATCCTGGCTGAATTCGGTTTCTTTATTCATGGGGTGATTTTCTAAACTAATCAAAGGACATTGTCAAGCCCCAGCGCTGACGCATGAAATATTTTCAAAGGCGCTGCTGTAGCTATTTGTTTCTATTTTAAGATTTTGCCAGCATTGATCTTCTAACAATGTATCCGGATTGCAAAAAAATCATCTGCCGTTAACCAAAATCATATGATTTTTTTCGTGAGTTTTAACTCGCGGCATAACTGTCCCTTCTTTTTTGCTGTTAAAATTCTGCATCAATATTGACTGTCTATATCAAGCGCAGTTGTGCTGGTTTTTCCAGTTGTTTCTTTACATAATCAGCATCCAGCCACGGCCCCTTTAATGTCTCAAAAACAAATTTTATAGCACCTCGTTTGCCCAGAGCTTTTATTACTTCAATGAAGCATTCGCTGTATTGAACCAGAACATTTAGCATCAGGCCGATACGCATTAAATAATGATATCCTTTCATAGCGTTCCAGTTATATGAAAAGCAATGTTCGTACTGGTAACCATGATGTTTTTGTATAAGAATTTCTGATTCAATATTCCAGCGGTGACGAGCAGCCAGGTTGCAGCGATCGTGTATATTCCACCTGTTCAATGGCTTGCTGGAAATCCAGGCATGTTTCGATTTTCGGGTTAAAACCTCATTGGATTTATTATCCACCTCTTCCCATATCTCTTTGCAAACCACTACATGTACGAGCAGTATTTTCCCTTTGCCGTATTCATATTCGATGTTGTTTATCCATTTGAATGATTGTTTTCTATTTCCCCATTTCATGTTACAACGGTTGCGGGATTCCAGACCTTGAAGAGCATTATATTCTCCCCAAACTGTGGAAAGTGACTCATCTTTTAACACGATCATATAATCCCAGCGATTATCATGGCATATTTTCATAACAGGCCCGTTGGCGTATAAACCGTCCAGAAGAAGTATGATAGGCAGCCTTTTAAACATGGATTTCAAACGCTTGGCCAACCGTTTAAATGCTTTTGTTTCACAATCTTGTTTTTTCCTCTCAATGTCGCCTTCGGTATAGCTTAAAAATTCACTCATCAATGGAATGGTCATGCCGTTCTGAAATGCCAGACTCGCCTCCAAAACATAAACATAGTATTGTTTGCTTTTCTGATCTTCTTTCCCAACTGTACGTTCCTGGCACTGTTCGCTCCAGATATAATCCCTTACCATCTTTTGTGTCCCATCAATGGCTATGGGATAATGGTTCTTGATTAAATAACGCGCAAATTTCTTGTTTCTTATCAGCTTTTGAATACATTCAATTAATGTTTTCTCGATTTGGTCTACTTCAATTCTGGTTAACAAGCGCATCAAAGTATCATTATGCGGTAATTTTTCTATTTCAGGAAAAAACTTCTTAAAATTTCCTAAAAATATAGGCATAGTCATCTCTCTATCTGCTGCACGCCTGGATGTCACGTTAAATACAAACATGAAGATACCGTAAATCATGAGAACTGTTAGCTTGTGTTTTGATTTTTTGGGATTTCTGGGGTCCTTAATCTTGGATAATTGATTTAACAATCCAGGAAGTTGAGATTTGATAATCCTTATTTGATCTGTGACAATTGTGTTGCGGGCTGTGAACTATTCTTCAGCCGTTTGATACTCACACGTGCTGTTTTTTTGTGCGACTTTCTGTGTACTGTGCAATCCTTCTGAAAACTGTTTCTCACGCAGGGTCGCTTGGGCCTTGTTTTTGTCTTTTTTTATCTGATTAATGGTTGGCTGATCAGGATGCTTATTCATATATCACCTTCCCGGTCAATTTTTCAGAACACAAAATTTTGTGGAAATCTTTAACCAAAGGCTTCATATAAAACTTTTTGGGGCTTGTCTTATAGGCTTTGCCTTTACGGGCAAGGCCTTGCCCCGTAGTCATACCAATATATTCCCAATTGGAGGCCTGATAGCACGTCCCATGGTAAAATTTCGGATCAACAAAGGTCTCTAACAAAACCGGCTGAAAGCCCCTTTTTTCTTGCCAGTCATCTCTTAACCGGCGAATAAGCTTCCCTAATGTATGGCTGGCCAAATTCTTGATGTTTACCCAGGGAAATATCAAGAAACGAGTGTTGTTAATAATCCATGCCAGATTTCTCAGTCGCTGATTTTTTGTCCATCCGATCCATTTATCTCTTACCTTCATTGATTTTGCTGCACCTGAAAATAATAAGCACCCAAGAATTTCATGACCACTTTTAATGAAATACCGCATAACATAGCCAAATGGCCGACTATAGCCAAGATAATGATAGCGTGATACGTACTCATTCCACAGGTTAACACTTTCCCGATCCTTTACAATTTCAAGACTCACAGGGTTGAGATTGCATAATTTGCTATCTATCGAAGGTTGCGGATCTGTTCTGGATGTTGCTGAAAATTTTGTTTTTATTGATTTGATTTTTGCCCGTTTCGTAGGAAGCTGCAAGAGTTTGAAACTTTCCAATTTTTCAAGCATTTTCATGCAGGCATCAATCTTGTTACTACCCGATGCTGTACGCCAGTTCAAGTGCTCACAAACTGTCTGTGATAGCTCCTTGCGACTCAAATTCGAAAACAAATTGGCTGTTTCTTGAATCTCTTTGATTTCCCGGTGGGTAATTGGGCGGCCACAACAAACAAATGACGGATCACTTTTTTGAAGCATATATATCCTTCTTGCTTGGTTTATATTTAAGGACAACGCTACGTTACCAAAATCTAAAAAAAATGTCTATAGCTTTTTTGCGACAAAAAAAAATACGAATTTATAGAAACCCTTACTACCATTGACTTAAAAAATACGTGCGTCAGTCGTGGTCAAGCCCTAAAAGACATAATGGGGTCAATTATCGGGGTTCGGGTATTAATTATCGGGGTCTGACCCCGATAAGTGTTTGTTTTTTAATACAAATCATTCCAAATGACGGCGTTTTCACCTCTTAGGACCCAGTTTTCAGGGGTCAAAACAGCATTGTAAGCATTTTGTGATTCATGGATTGCATAATCCTCAAGGCGATCTTCGCCCTGGGTAATATTGTCCATGAAATTGGGGTCAGAATTAGTTTTGAATCTAACTTGACCAAATCCTCATAATACGCCCTAAACTCATCAGGATCTAAAATTCCAGCACAATGAAGCAGTGCTTCCCGATCAATCAATTGGTACCGCCTGGGTGGGTTTAAAATTTCACTATATCCACAAAATTCCCAGTCTTTTGGGTGCTTCACGGCGCCGGCCCGCACCATGTTCAACTCAATATATGCCATGCATCTCAACAGATGAACCCCGCTTTCAATGGCCGTGGTGTAGAAACGATCTTCCCAGAAAGCACCCTTGCGGTTTTTCCGGGTGTTGTACGCCTGCCCAGTGCTGCCGGATAACAGCTGCATGCTTTTGGAAATAATGTCCTTGCCACTGTCGACGGCCAGCAGGTGGATATGGTTGCATGTGACAGCATAGGTAAGCACCTTAAGCCCAAACCGTTTTTTGGCTTCAAAAAGCCAGTCCCTCCAGGCTTTTCTGTCCTTTTCAAATTTCAGCAGGTGTTCTTTTTTATGGCATCGATGGGTGATGTGCCATAAAAAGCCTGGTATGTGGATTCTTTTTCTGCGTGCCATAATAATAACTTGCGGTGTAAAGCTTAGCCGGGGCCCTGGGCAAAAAGCTTAAATGCCCTTTTCTGGTATTAAAAAGTACAGCCTAAGCGCTTTTTAGGCTGTGATTCTTGCAATATCCTTTTTAAAAACAGTTAGTTATCGGGGTCTGACCCCGCTATTCCGCTATACCTATAAAGTTAAGTCGTTGAGGGGGAATGAGGTTAAAATCATGGTGTGCCCCATGGATTAACCAGTACTAATTCTGCAATCCCCATAAAATCCTTCATGTTACGAGTTGCCAGGCAAAGACGGTTGGCGAGCGTGATAGCCGCAATCTGTGCATCCTCCGTGCTAATAGGCTGTCCGGCATGTGTTCTTGCTGCCACCAATTCTGCATAAATTTCCGCAGACTGTTCATCAAATGGCAGGCAACGCCCCGAAAATTCTTTCGAAAACATTTCAGCGGCAGCATCCGCCAATCTGGTCTGACGTTTGCCTGGCGGAAGTAATGAAATACCTAACAGGATTTCAGCTTGTGTAACAGCAGAAGTGTAATATCCAGCTTCATTGTTTAAATCAAACCACGCTAATACCTGAACATCCGGTTGAGGGCGCATTAACTCGGACAAAACGTTTGTATCCAACAATATTGCTTGCTCCATCAGCTATCCCACTTGGGGAGGCATGCGAGATGACTGACGTGCAGGAATGGGCAATCCTTCCCCCTCTAAGTTTGCGAAACGCTTGTGAATACGTTGAGCGATATTCTCAGCTTGCCTCGCCGGCGATTTTCTT
The DNA here is from genome assembly GCA_027858355.1 of Desulfobacula sp. The sequence goes on along the minus strand of JAQICW010000554.1, from coordinate 844 downwards.
TGTATTAAAAATTCGGCAAAGTCCAATAGCTCTGCCAGTAGCGGGGCTGGCAGTTCTTTGGTCACCTTATAAAATCTTTCTGCTATCGTCATGATTACACCTCTCTTGTGTAGTTTAGTTTTGAAATAATGGGGATTTATCGGGCTGTATATCGGTATATCGGGTTATATCGGCTTATATCGGCTTATATCGGGGTCTGACCCCGATAAGTGTTTGTTTTTATGGGATAATCGTTCCAATTTGGGGTATTTTTAGCTCTTAGAACCTGCTTTTTGGGGTCAAAAACTGGGTTTTAAGGATTTTGCATGGGGTCTTTGTATGGGGTCAGGCTTCGCTTACGTGTGACCTTCAGGTTATTGTGGTTGTTGGGGGGTAAAGTATCCCATGGCTTTCCTTATTACTCAGATGGACTCCGAAACCTACCTAGCTCCGCCCCTTCAGTTGCATAGCAAAATGTGACATAACCGACTGTAATTACTAAATTTTTTGCTTAAAACATCAGAGGTTTTGTGGTACAGAATCGGAATCAGGCACCTCTTCTCCTATCTCCTGCCTTGCTTTTCCGATCTCTCGCTCTAACCTCTCATACTCATCCATCTTCCGTTTGATAAAGTTAAGAGTGATGACTTTTTTCGCCTTTATCCCATCAGGGGTGAGAAGATAGATATAGCCTTTTTTGCTCTTGCTTTGTTTGAAATTCTCCATCTTGACAATACCCTTCCGGATAAGGGTTCGGAAAAAAATAAAATGTACTTCTTCTGGTCAATTTGGGTAAAGGGTATAATTCCACGAAGGATTAACTTTGTGTCGCTCGATATTCAATTTTTCTAAATCATCCTTTGAG
>JAQICW010000546.1 GCA_027858355.1 Desulfobacula sp. | reverse complement strand
TAAGAAAATGGTTATGCCTTTATTGACTGAACCTGTGCGGGAACTTTATTCAACCATTTGGCCAAAATGCCAGATTTAGCAAAATGGCCAAATAGCGATTTATCCAAAGGATTTTCGATATTTAATTTGTTTTAGATATCAATTTAATAATCAAGAGAAGAAACTTCCAGGGCATGCTTTTGAATAAAGTTCCCGCACAGGTTCAGTCAATTAAGGCATAACCATTTTCTTAATCCTTTATGCTTAAAAGATTTTATCATGGACATGCTGTAACCCATCTATGGCCAGGCATCAAGCCATGGATCAGTGTTGCTGGCTATTCTAATAGATTTTGAATAAGATGTTCTGTGTTCCGGATCATATATAACGGGATAGATAAAATGCGATCGTGAAATGAAAGTTCATGCATGGAATATCTTATGCCAAAAGGAGTATCAGGATATTTTTCCAGAAATAGTTTCATACTTTTCAAAGAACCGGTGGCGCCGGCTTTGACTTCAACAGGAAAAATCTTTACCTGGATATGAATAAGATAATCGACTTCAGCATTGCTCCCTCTTGCGCCCCTTGCCCAGAAAATGAGCCCCGGCTCAGCATAAGGGTCTGCAGCGGCCAACAGCTCCTGGGCGACAAATTGTTCTGCAACACCACCGGCATTGATCGTCATGACCGGCGTATTCAGGGCAATAGATGACTGTATGCCAAGTGCATTCTGCATCAGTCCCACATCAAGATATGCGACCTTGAATTTTTTTTCATTCAAGCCTGCGGCCATTGGCAGACCCGCACCGGAAGAATGACATATTTTTGTCAGGCATCTGGCTTCACAAAGCAGGTTCAGGGCATCTTTTAAGAATTTGGATTCAATATCAGGATTCACACGGGAGTACTTGTATCGCTGACCCACCATTCGGGGTGCGCTGTCATATACCTGCCTTAGATATTTATGCTTTGCAGTTGAGGCATACTTTGCAAAATCGGCACTATAGGTCCGTATGAGTCCCTGTTGCTGACGTTGTATTTCTTCCATGGGAATCTTATTGGCATATGCCTTGACAGAAGCAGGCATGCCACCTATCAGAAGGTAAATACGAATCAGATTTTCAAGACGATCCTTGAATATTTTTTCTAATTGTTTTTCCGGATTCACAGCCTTCAGGTGCCTGCACAGTTTTTCTTCACCTAAGGCATTAAGGAACTCTTCAAAAGAGAGCGGAAACATAAATACACTTTGGATTCGACCCACCGGCATTCTGAAATCCTTTGAACGTAAAGCAAATTCAATTAGAGATCCAGCTCCGATAACATGAAGTTCCGGCATTTTTTCATAAAAATACCGCAGGGAAGTAATGGCTCTGGGGCATTCTTGAATTTCGTCTAAAAATAACAGGGTCTGACCCAGGTGAATGACAGACTTTGTAAAAATCGACAGACGATCAATGATGGCCTTGGTGTCATATTCTGAAAAACAGTCGGCAAGTTCAGGCTGCTCTTCAAAGTTGACTGAGACCATATTCTCAAAATTGGCATTCCCTAAAGCGCTTACAGAATAGGTCTTGCCAACCTGTCGTGCGCCCCTTACCAGAAGAGGCTGCCTTAAAGGACTGGTTTTCCATTGGTTTAAAACTGAATTTATTTTTCGTTTCATGCGTGCTTGATAAACCAATAAGTCATAAAAGTCAAGGTTTAAAAGTGATATAAAGTCATAAAAGTCAAGGTTGTTTTAAGAACCAAATCCGTGTTGGTTTGATATATTTGTCCGGCTTCTTCACTGGTAATTTCCCTTGCAGCCTTTTTAAATTTTCCTTTAATAGAATAAATAATCATTGATATTTTCTTTTTAAAAAATGGCTATGAATGTGATTTTGCAGTTTTTCCTGAAACTGAGAAGCCGGTTCTTATCCAGGTCACAGAAAGCCTGACACATGATAATTTCAGGCGAGAGATGAACGGATTGGAAAAAGCCGGAAAAAAAATTAAACATGGCAGGTGCTTATTGATAACCGGAAACCTGGCGATTCCCCAAGATATGGTCCCGGAATGGGTTGAGGTAAGAATTGCTTATGAGTGGTTATTACAACAAGACCATTTAGCAGTCATGCAGTAGATATCTCTCCCCGCTTAATATTCATCCCAGTTCTCAAAATCAAGTGGTCTGTCCCCTATTTAATCTTGTTTTTACTTTCACATCTGGAGTTGACATTAATAAGTACCTGTTGTACATATTGTATATTAAGTACATAAATGGAGGTGCAAAATGACCACTAAAATTTCCACAGCAGATGCAAGAAAAAATTTTGCCGATCTTGTTAATAAAGTAGCTTATGGGAATGAACCTATTGTTCTGACACGCAGAGGCCAGGATGTTGCTGCCTTGGTTTCAATAGAAGAGCTTGAACTGCTTCAGCAAGTTGAAGATCATATTGATATTGCAGATGCAAAACGTGTTCTTGCCGAACCTGGAGAGAATATTCCTGCCGAAGAAGTCTGGAAGCAATTGGGGCTTTAATATATGACATATTCTATAGATTTTCGACCTGCTGTATTGAAAAGCCTGAAGCGGTTTCCCAAAAGGGATCTGGTGCGCATTAAGAAAAAGATAGAGGATATTGGCCAGGATTTGCCAGAGCCAAATACCACCAAGATGAAAGGGAACAATCCTTTTCATAAGATTCGCACTGGTGATTATAGAATAATATACGAGATTCATGATGACAGATTAATCATTTTGATCGTAAAAGTTGGGCATCGAAAAGATGTTTATAAAGGCCTTTGATTGAGTTCCATAAGGAAAGGGGTGACCCCCTTTATCTTTCGGGCAAGATCCTTAGTCACCCTGGACTGGTTCTTTAGTTTGAATCGCCTGTTGTTCAGAAGAGCTATTCACCACTGGCAGATAAACATGAAACCGGGTTCCCTTACCAGGTTTACTGAAAACTTGAATACCGCCTTTCATGCTTTTAACAATACTGTGAACAAAGGACAATCCCATTCCAGTGCCTTTATATTGTTTTTTGGTGGAAAAATACGGGTCAAAAATTTTTTCTACTAAATTTTTATCCATTCCTATACCTTTATCAGCTACTATTAAACAGGCATAGGTCCCAGGTTCCATATCAGAATCTATCAAACCAAGTTTTCCAAGTTCTATTTTTTTCAGGCTGACTTTCATTTCCCCGCCTGTATCCTCCATAGCATTATAGGCATTGGTTAAAAGATTCATTACAATTTGATAAATTTGTGTGGTATCAGCTTTGATTAAACCACAGTCAGCATTGATATCCTGTTTGATGTCAATGGTTGTGGGAATTGTCGACCGGATAAGTTTTAATGCTTCCTTGACAACAGGCTGCATCTTTATCAGTTTCAATTCGACAGTATCTTGATTGGAGAATGTGAAGATCTGTTTTATCAGATCCCTGGCTCTTAAGGCGCCTGTATAAATTTCGTCCAGGCTGTCTTTAAATGGGCTGTCTTCAGGGACATCCTCCAATAACATCTCTGTATGCCCTATGACGGGGAAAAGAATATTATTAAAATCATGGGCAATGCCGCCCGCAAGGATGCCGAGGGATTCAATTCTCTGGGTTCGCTGAATCTGGAGTTCCATTTTTTTGAATTCAGTAACATCGTGTAAAATTGTTAACTTTGAAACGGATTCATCTGTGTGAACTATGGCAGAGTTAGAAATAAGGTAAGTTCTGTTATCTTTTGGACTGACTACTTCGTAATTGATAGATTCACCTTTCATAACTTTTTCATGGACACACCATGAACATTTTTCCTCAAGTCCATGCATCACCTTGTGGCAGGCTTCGCCAGTGGCATCATAGCCTGTCCTTTTAATCATGGCCGGGTTCATGTACTCAATACAAAAGTCGGATGAACAAATATATGTCGCATCATCCATAGCTTCCATCATTGATCGATATTTTTCTTCATTCTCCTTCAGCGCCTCTTCTGCTTGTTTGCGCTTGGTGATGTCATATCCCTGGGCTATGGTGAACAAAACAGTCATGCCGTCTTTAGCGTATATATTAGACGAGTTCCAAAGTATTGTCAGAACAGTTCCATTTTTGTGAAAAACCGGAATTTCCACAGACTCCCAGTATTCACCACTCAAAGCATTTTCGATCTTTATTAATAATTCCTCCCGACTCGATTCCGGAAAAAGCATTTTCAGTTTCTTGCCGAGGATTTCTTTGGCAGAATAGTCTGTCAGATGTTCGAAAGCAGGGTTAAATAGAGTTATTCTGGTTGTGGGGTCCCACACAATAATTGGAGCATTGGTATAGCTGATCAGCTTTTCCAGGTACTCTTGAGAACGATGAAACGCTTCCAGACTATGGTTAAACTCAAGGAGTTCATCTTCTAAATCCTTGACCCTTTGCTTTAATCCTTCATACGTAGGTTTTATATTCATTTAAAATTGCCCTTTTAATACTAACATGAAAAAAATGGAGCACCATAAAATTTAAAACCAGGTAATATCCCAGCTAAATACAAACAGACAATTCAGTCAACAGGGGATTTCAATATTTATCCTGGTTCCTTTACCATTGCCGGATTGAATCTTAAAGGTTCCGCCCAATATGGAGATTCTTTCTTTCATGCTTAAAAGACCTATATGCTTTTCACCACTTCCCTTAAAAATTTTGTTTATATCAAAACCTTTGCCGTCATCCTGGATAAAACCTGTGATTCGGGTAATTTCACGTTTAAGGGATATTACAACATTTTTTGCCTTTGCGTGTTTTGCAACATTATTTAATGACTCCTGCACAATCCTGTAGATAGTTATCTCCAGATTTTCATTTCTGTATTCATCAAATTCAACAGCTTCCAGTTTGGTTTTTATCTTTGTTCTCCGGGTAAAGCTATTTAAAAACCATCGCAAAGTTGGAATAAGGCCAAGGTCATCAAGCATGCTAGGTCTCAGATCAAGGGAGAGGTTTCGAACCTGATCTGACATATTATCCACGATTGAAATTGTGTCGTCTAATAGTTCCCGGCAAGAGTCCGGAATATCATTCCGGAGAAGACTAAGGTTGAAGCCTATGGCTGTTAGAGCCTGTCCCATTGCATCATGCAGCTCAAGGGAAATCCTCTTGCATTCATCCTCTCTGGTATCTATCAGTCGCCGTGTAAGAAAACGAAGTCGGTCTTCAGCCTTTTTGGTATTTTCTTCACTTCTTATACGTTCCGTGATATCCCTTGTTATGGCAAATACCATATCCTTGTTTTTGATTTTAAAACTCCCGGGCGTTATCTCCACAGGAAAAATAGTCCCGTCCTTTTTTTTATGATACCGAACAGGGATATTGATTTTTCCATCTGTACAGACCTCGTGAGAAATGGCATTTTACAGTGTCTTTTTTTGGACAGTCTCTTTTTTTACATAGGTGACGGACCAACTTCAATCCGAAGTATTTTGCTGATTGGAATATAAACGTTCAATGCATTAAGTTTTTTGCAAAATTGTTCCTGGGCTTTCCGACGACTCGGTTGCTGAAGAGGCTCCAATCTGACAACTACTCTATCTGCTTCAGATTT
>JAQICW010000443.1 GCA_027858355.1 Desulfobacula sp. | reverse complement strand
ATTTTCTTCCAGGCAAGCTTTACAAGATCTTTCCGCTTCCCGAAAATAAGCGCTTCTCTCGGGCAGATATCCACACAGCCCGGAAGTTTGCCTTCTTTGATTCTGGGAAGACACATGGTACACTTGGTCACTTTGGGTGTTAAAGGATCATTATAGGTATATGCCGGAATATTAAAGGGGCAGGCAACCATGCAGTACCGGCAACCCACACAAAGAGATTCGTCATATACCACTGCACCTGTTTCATCTTTTTTTAATGCCTTTACAAAACATGCAGAGGCACATGCCGGCTCCTGGCAATGATTACACTGTTTTTTTGCAAAAACATCCCCGCTGCCTTTAAACTTATTTACCACAGTATAGGTTGCTTCGCCTGTTCGCCTTTTTTGATCCATTACTTTAAGATCATCAAACGGTCTTTCTGGTTTATCAAGCTTGTTGACTTCATTACAGGCTTGTTCACATTTCCTGCATCCGATACATTTGGTTGTGTCATGCAGAACGCCAAAGCCTTCCGGATATCCCTTGAAATGTTTGTTTGTGGCACCATAAGCTTTTGTCAGTGCGCCCGTTGTGGTGGCACCGATCGTCGCTCCAAGCGAACCCAAAAACTTTCTACGAGAAATAGCCATAATTATACCCTTTTTATTTATATCCTTTGAATATTCTATTTCTTTTCTTCATGACATTTGGCGCAGTCTGTTGCTGCCATGGTTTTAACTTCCATTTTCTGATGGCAGGTGATGCACTGTCCATGATATGCCCCTTTTAACCCGGGCCTGCCGTCTGATCCATCTCTTGTATCAGGACCTTTTTTACTGTGACAAGAAGCACATTTAGGCGGTTCCAGCGTTTTGGGACTATTATGATGGCATCCCATGCAAAGCTCTGCCTGGTCACCATGAAAAACTTTGGCCATATCGCTTTGTTCAACCCGCAGGAATATCGCCTGAACCATTTTCCGGTGAGGGAACTGACTCGGTTTATACTCACTGGACAACACATCTATAACGATATTTTCAGGAATCTTGTCTATCTGAACAGATTTGTAATGTGTGGACAGATTTTTTAACGCCATTTTTGCTGCTTTTGCAGGTTCCATGGATTCCAATTGTTTCTGGTCTAAACTATGGCATGTCTTGCAGGAATCGGAATAATCCTTTTTAGCGGGTGCCTGAAAATGGCAGCCGGCACAATCAGAATTTTTTGTCAATTCCTTGTGACAGCCGATACAACTCTTTGTGCTGTCCTGTTTGTGCATGGCTTGTTCAAGACTGATAAATCCACCCTTTGATTCACCCCCGTCTGTCCCATGACAATCATTACATTTTTTCAATGTCTCATGATGACACACTTTACAACTTTGAGCCGTTGCTTCATGGGACTTATGATCAAAGGCCACTGCCTTCATATAATTGTCTTTCGTCTGAGTTCCGGTTTCCCAGCCTGTGATGGCAACTTCATCTGGCTGATTTCGTTTGAGCCGGGGGATATCAGCAACTTTTTTAATCTTTTTCTGCTTTTCTATATCATGACAGGCCTCGCAGGTTGTGGGGCCGGCAGCAATATTTTGGCCTTTAAAGGTTTGATGACATTTTACACAGGAATCATGGGACGCTTCCTGAATTGACCTGATGTCGTTTTGCTTTACCGGTTTATGACAATAAACACAGGATTCTTCTTCACCTTTGATGTAAAAAATCTCTTTTGTTTTCTCATTATATTTATGATGGCAACGGCTGCAATTATCTTTAATTGAAGGATCCATACCCTTAATCTGGCCTGAACTTTGATGGATAAAATGCAAGGATTTATCAAAACGGATTTCCTCCCAGGAGGATCCTTTAGATTTATCCGGAATATGACAGGTTCTGCATTCAGCAGCATCAGGCCCAAAAGTTTCATTGGATGCTTTTTTTTCCACATGACAGGCAATACATTCAGCATGATATAAATCCATGGACGCTTTCTCATTGGTCCGCTTGAATTTAAAGACAAAGGCATTATCTTTTTCAAGATGACAGGCTGCACATTTCCCTTCAAGAGCCTGGGTGTGAAGGTCATGCTTAAAACTGACAGCCGGCATTTCATCTTTGCTCAACCCGGTTTCAAGCTTAATAGTAATCCGATCCGATCTCTTATCATTATCAATATCAATATTTTTAGTACTGGTTTGCCCTATAAAGGGAAACAAAATGGACAAGACAATCATCGCAAGAAACGTGAGCTGAAATGGTTTAACTTTTAACATGGTGCAATCCCCTGATTAATTTTTAAAAACTCAATTCCAAACTACCCAACCATCATTAATCGGGTATTTCCTACTATTTTTATAGTATTAAGTCAACCAAAAACTATGAATCTTTAACGCTTCCCAAAAAAGCTATCATTTGAGCATGTTGCATACAATAAAGACAGGTTACAGTTCCAATTCAAATAGCGACAAATATTCAGCCGGAAAGATGTCCTTTATTTCATATCATGGCTTGATTGCCTTTTCTACTTGATTTAATTGAATATTTCAGGCTATTATTGATTTTTTTTATTTCAGAGCATACACTGCATTGAATTTTTCAGTAGAATATTGATTAAGATATAGACATATAGAACAGCAGGAAGGAACGGCAAGACTTATATATCGTGAAGAAATGGCTCAAGGGACCATTATTCTTAATGAAATAGAAGCACCACGCATATCACGAAAAGCAAAACCCGGTCAATTTGTGATTCTTCAGGCAGATGAAACAGGAGAGCGCATCCCTTTGACCATGGCAGATACAAACCCGGACAAAGGCACGATTACCATTATTTACATGGTAATTGGAAAATCCACAGCCCGGTTTAAAGATTTAAAAGTAGGAGATGAATACTACGCCTTGATCGGTCCCCTTGGAAAACCCACCCATGTTGAAAAAGTTGGCAAAGTTGTCTGTGTCGGCGGCGGAACCGGAATCGCGGTTCTTCATCCCATCACCCAGGCCCTTAAGGCAGCCGGCAATGAAGTGACAACCATATTGGGTTCCAGAAGCTATGATCTATTGATCATGGAAGAAAAAATGAAAGCCGCATCCCATACGCTGCATCTCTGTACAGATGACGGCTCCCAGGGACATCATGGATTTGTGACGGATGTATTAAAAGAGGTTTTGGAAAAAGAAGATATCGACCTTGTTGTTGCCATAGGCCCTATCCCCATGATGAAATTCTGTAGCCTTATCACCAAAGAAAAAAATGTGAAAACCCTTGTCAGTCTAAACCCCATTATGGTGGATGGCACAGGCATGTGTGGCTGCTGCCGCGTAACTATCGGTGATGATACCAAATTTGCCTGTGTGGATGGTCCTGAATTTGACGCACACAAAGTAGACTTTGATGAACTGGGCAAGCGTCTTGCTTCTTATCTTGAAGATGAAAAGAAAAGTTATGAGGCCTTTGAAAAATCTAAAGCACAATAAAAAATACCATCATGGTTGTATATATGGAGGAATAAATGGCAGATAAAAAAATAAAAGTGGCACGGGCAAAAATGCCCGAACAAGACCCGGATATTAGAAGAAGAAATTTTGAAGAAGTGCCCCTGGGACTTACCCCGGAAATGGCCATGCTTGAAGCATCAAGATGCCTTCAATGCAAGAAACCGCTATGTGTGGATGGCTGTCCGGTTTCCGTTAAAATACCGGAATTTATTAAGTTGATTGCTGAAAATGACTTTTCAGGCGCTGCAAAAAAATTATGGGAAACAAATGCGCTTCCGGCTGTTTGCGGACGTGTCTGTCCCCAGGAAGAACAGTGCGAGATAAAATGTATTGTGGGCAAAAAAGGGGAGCCTGTTGCCATTGGATATCTTGAAAGATTTGCAGCTGACTGGGAACGAAAAAACGGCTCAGGAGAATCCCCTGTTGTTGCAAAAAAAACCGGTAAGAAAGTTGCCGTCATTGGCTCTGGTCCATCCGGCCTTACCGTTGCTGGTGACCTTTTACTTAAAGGGCATGACGTCACCATTTTTGAAGCATTCCACAAACCCGGCGGAGTATTGGTCTATGGAATCCCTGAATTCAGGCTTCCAAAAGAGATTGTTGCCTCGGAAGTTGCCACCCTTGAAAAAATGGGGGCAAACATTGAATGTAATGCTGTGGTCGGTGCATCCATCTCCATTGATGAGCTGTTTGAAGAAGGATATGATGCGGCTTATATCGGAGTTGGCGCAGGTCTTCCAATGTTCATGAATCTTCCCGGAGAAAACCTGATCGGTATCTATTCGGCAAATGAATACCTGACCCGTACCAATCTGATGAAAGGGTATCTTTTCCCTGAATATGACACCCCCGTTGCAAGAGGTAAAAATGTGGTTGTCTTAGGGGCCGGCAATGTTGCCATGGATTCAGCAAGAACCGCCATGAGGCTTGGGGCTGAATCAGTGAAAGTAGTTTATAGAAGATCCAGGGATGAGATGCCGGCAAGGGCGGAAGAGCTCCACCATGCTGAAGAAGAAAAGATTGAATTTGTTCTTCTGACCAATCCCACCCAATTCTTTGGTGATGAAAATGGCCGTCTGACTGGAATGGAATGCCTGAAAATGGAATTAGGCGAACGCGATGCCTCGGGGAGAAGAAGACCTATTCCCATTGAAGGATCAGAATTCAAGTTTGACTGCGATCTTGTGGTTGTATCCGTGGGTTCAAATGCCAATCCTCTGCTCACAAATTCAACACCTGATATTGCCCTGAACAGATGGGGCAATATTGTTGCTGATTCTGCAAACGGAAAAACCTCTAAAAAAGGTATCTGGGCCGGGGGAGATATTGTAACGGGTGCTGCAACAGTTATTCTGGCCATGGGTGCGGGTCGGGCTGCAGCCGACTCAATACACGATTATCTGACCCTGGGCTGGTAATCAATTAATTTTACCATGAAG